>CAIUGQ010000623.1 GCA_903898725.1 uncultured Burkholderiales bacterium
CGGCGACCTCGACGCGCTGCTCGAGGCCTGGTCGCCCGAGCGTCCGGCACTGCTCGTCGGCCACAGCATGGGCGCGCAGATCGGTGCGCTCTACGCGGGGCTGCGGCCGGAGCGGGTGGCCGGGTTCGTGAACGTCGACGGATGGGGCCCGCCGGGCGGCCGCCAGGACCCGACCCCGCGGCGACTGTCGAAATGGCTCGGCCAACTTCGCGACGACACCGCGCAGCGGCCGTACGAGAGCTTCGACGAGTTCGCGCTGCGCATGCGCTCGGAGAACCCGCGCCTGACCGAGGCGCGCGCCGCGTTCCTGGTGCGGCACTGGGGCCGGGAGGAGGCCGACGGCACCGTGGTGCGGCGCGCGGACCCGGCCCTGAAGCGGATCAACCCGCTGCCGCTCGCGCAGTCGGAGGTGATCGACTGCTGGCGCGGCACGCAGGCCCCGGTGCTGTGGATCGACGGTGCGCAGTCGGGCCTGTGGGCGCGGATGGCGGGCGATCCGACGGAGTTCGAGCACCGGATGGGCGCGTATGCGGACCTGCGCATCGAGCATGTCGAGGAGGCCGGGCACAACGTCCACCACGACCAGCCCGAGCGGCTCGCCGCGCTGATCGAGGCCTTCTTCGACGCGCGCTGAGGCCGGCGTCGCCGCCTCAGGCCGGCGGCAGCGCGAGCAGATCGAGGTGACCGACCTCGAGGGCGAGCGTGCCGTCCGCGGCCTGCGCGAGGCGTGCGGCCGCCCAGGCCTCGAACTCGGCCCGACCCGCGGGATCGGCCCGAGTGGCGTCCCCCGCGGCCCCGGCGGCCTCGACGGCGAGGCGCTCGAGCAGCACCCGCCGATCGGGACCGATGTGCCAGTCGCTGCGCTCGGTCGACACCTCGAAGCCGAGCGCCGACAGACGCCGCGCCAGGTGGTCTGCGGCGGCAATGCCGAGCGAGGCGCCGAAGCCCTTGTCGCCCGCCTGGTGCAGGCGGAAGGCGCGGTCGATGCGCCCGTCGGCGGGCAGCGGCGGGCGCCAGTCGCGGCGTCCGTCGACGGACAGCGTCGCCAGCAGCGGCAGCCGCGCGCCCACCAGCCATCCGCTCAGGCGCTCGAGCCACTCGGCGGACACCAGGTCGAGGAAGGCGGTGGTGACGACCGCATCGAACGGGTCGGCGGCGAGCGTCTCGAGCGAGGCCTGCAGATCGAGCTGGCGCGCACGTGCACGCCAGGTCGCCGAGCCGGTGCGGATCGTCACCCCGCCCTCCCCCGCCTGCACCGCCCAGCCCTCGCGACGCGCCCAGCGCTCGAGCTCGAGCGGCTGTGCCGCGAGGAGTGCGGGATCCAGATCGACCAGGGTCCAGTCCTGGTCGCCGCCCAGGGCGGGCGCGAGCGCCCGCAGGTTGGCGCCCGTGCCGGCGGCCAGATCGACGATGCGCAGCGCGGTGCCGGCCCCGGCAGCGGACGCGTCACCGGTGCCGACGGCTGACGCGTCGCCGGTGCCGCCAGCGCCGTCCGGGCCCCCGGCCGGACGCGATCGACCCGCGCGCAGCGCCGCAGCCAGGCGCGCGGCGAGCGCGCCCGCTCGCGACGCCGCATCGAGCGGCTCGCGCAGGCGCAGCCAGTCGGCGTCGAACCCCGTCATGCGGCGATCCGGTCGACCGCGGCGATCCAGCGGTCCACGGCGAGCGGCCAGTCCGGCAGCCCCGCGCCGGCACGGCGCGCGCCCGCCGCGAGCGACGCGCGCAGGTCGGGCTCGACGATCAGCCGTTGCAGCGCCTCGCGCAGCGCGTCGACGTCGCCGGGCGGCACGCGCAGCGACGCCTCGGCGGGCACCGTCTCGGGCAGCGCTCCGGCCGTGGTCGCGACGACCGGCAGCCCGCGCACCAGCGCCTCGGCGAAGGCCATGCCGTAGCCCTCGTGCAGCGAGGGCAGCACGAACACATCGGCCTGCCGCCATTCGTGTTCGAGGTCGGCGACCGACAGCTCGCCTCGCAGCGCGATGCGATCACCGATCCGATGTGCCTCGATCGCTTCGCGCAGCGCGGCCACGCAGCCGGCGTCGCGGGCGAGGCTGCCGACACAGACGAGCCGCCAGTCGAGCGCGCGCAGCCCGGCGAGCGCCTCGACGAGCGCGAGGTGGCCCTTTCGCGGCGTCACGGTGCCGACCGCGAGCAGGCGCAGTGGCCCGCTGCGCTCGCTCAGGGGCCCGCCCCCGTCGTGAAGCGACCCGCCCCCTTCATGCGCCGCCCCTTCATGCGCCGCCCCTGCATGCGCCGGCCCTGCATGCGCCGTCGCCTCCGACACGGGCCGCTCGGTGCCCGGCGAGGCGACCGCGACCCGGGCCGGCGCGATGCCCGCGGCGCACACCGCGCGCGCGGTGTGCGCGCTCGCGCAGACGATGCCGCGCAGCAGCGGCCACAACCGGGCCTCGGTCTCGGCATGTCGGGCGAGGTCGGCTGGCGCGCCGCCCGCCTCGGCCGACAACGGGTGGTGCACGAAGCCGATCAGCCGCAGCCGCGCCGAGTGCGCGGCGAGGCAGTCGTCGAAGCCCGGCAGCGCCAGCCCGTCGATCACCACGACCCCGTCGTCGGGTGTCGCGGCGAGCGCCGCCGCCGCCGCGCGGCGCGCGGTGTCGTCGGCATCGGGGAAGCGGCCGTCGAGTTCGATCACGCGCACGGCGCGGCCGCGCGCACGCAGGCCGTCCACCAGACGCCGATCGAACAGGTAGCCCCCGGTCACCTGGTCCAGCCGTCCGGGGACGACGAACCCGAGCGGGCTCAAGCCAGCGCGCCCTCGAACGCCGCCCAGGCGACCGGCGATTCGCGCAGCACCACCCGCATCGAGGCCAGCGCGCCCGCGGTGCCGGGCCCGACCGCGCCCTGCGCGACCCGCGCCGCGATGCGCCGGAAGATCTCGCCGGCGAGGAACTCGGTGGTGGTGTTGATGCCGCGGAACTCGGGCAGCGCGTCGAGGTTCTGGTAGTTGAGCGCGCCCAGCACCTCGCGCAGCAGTTCCAGCGCCAGGCCGATGTCGCAGACCAGCCCGTGCGCGTCGAGGGCGGCGCGGCGGAACTCCACCTCCACCGCATAGGTGGCGCCGTGCAGCTTCTGTGCCGGCCCGAAGACCTCGCCCTTGAAGCCGTGGGCGATCATGAAGTGGTCCGATACGGCGAGCGAATACACGGGGTGTCTCCGGAAGGGGGTCAGGGATAGGTGACGACGTGGCAGAGCGCCCCGTCGGGCGAGCGGGCGAGTCGCGCGAGCGTCTCGGGCAGCGACTCGAACGGGCTCTCGCCGGTGAGCAGCACATCGAACACCGGATCGGCGAGCAGCTCGAGCGCGAGCGCCATCCGCCGCCGATGGGTCCAGCGCGCGCGCTGCGCGGTCGCGACCGCACCGACCTGCGACGAGCGCAGCTGCAGGCGCCGGGCGTGGAAAGCCTCGCCGAGCGGCAGCGACACCGCACGGTCGCCGTACCAGCTGAGCTCGAGCACCGTCGCCTCGAAGCCCGCGAGCCCGAGCGCGGTCACGAGCCCCTCGGGATGGCCGCTGGCATGCACGACAAGATCGGCGTCGGACGCGGCCTGCGCGGGCAGCGCGAAGCCGCAGCCCAGACGCTCGGCGAGCGATGCGCGGCGGGCATCGGGGTCGACCAGTTCGACCCGCGTGCCGGGGATGCGCGCCGCCAGCGCGGCCACGAGGCTGCCGACGACACCGGCCCCCACGACGGCGATGCGGTCGCCGATCCGCGGGGCCGCGTCCCACAGGCCGTTGATCGCGGTCTCCATGTTGGCCGCCAGCACGGCACGCGCATCGGACACCGCGTCGGGCAGCGGCACGACCGCGTCGGCCGGCACGACATAGCGGTCCTGGTGCGGATGCAGGCAAAAGACACGCTGCCCGAGCAGGGCCTCGGGCCCTGCCTCGACCACGCCGACCGAGGCATAGCCGTACTTCACCGGACCCGGGAACTCGCCCTGCTGGAACGGGCATCGCATGGCCGCATGCTGGCTGGGCGGCACGCGCCCGAGGAACACCAGCGACTCCGTGCCGCGGCTGATGCCGCTGGTGCGCGCGCGCACGCGCACCGCATCCGGTCCCGGCTCGGCCAGCGCCTCGTCGCGCAGCTCGCCGCATCCGGCCGACAGCGTCCAGAACGCCCGGGCGTGCCGCATCTCAGTCACGGAAGACGCACTCGACCATCACGTCGTCGCCGAAGACGAAGCGCCGCGTGCGCGGCCGCAGGCTGTCCGCGAGATCGCTGATCTGCGGCAGCGCCAGGCCCGGTCGTCCCGAGCCGATGATCACCGGGGCGATGGTGAGCTGCAGGCGGTCGAGCGCACCGGCCGAGAGGAAGCGCGACACCGTGGTGCCGCCGCCCTCGACGAAGAGCCGGCCGAGCCCGCGTCGCGCCAGCACGCGCCGGATCTCGTGCGGGTCGAGCTGACCGCCGATGCGCGCCACCGGCACGATCTCGGCGAGTCCCGGGTCGGGACCCCGCGTCGCGCGGTCCTCGGCCACCAGCAGCAGCGTCGGCGCCGCCCCGTCCCGGAAGACCCGCTGGCTGGCGTCGAGCCGGCGCTCGGGATCGACGACGACGCGGACCGGGCTGGTGCCGGTGCAGCGACGCACGGTGAGCTGGGGGTCGTCGTGCAGCACCGTCTCGGAGCCGACCAGCACCGCATCGCAGAGCGCGCGCATCCGGTGCGTGTGGAGCAGGTCCTCGGCACCGCTCAGCCAGCGCGACATCCCGCCCGCGGTCGCGATCCGGCCGTCCAGGCTCTGCGCGAGGTGCGCGAACGCGCAGCCCTCGGCCCGCGGCATGCACAGCGGCCCGTAGAGCGTGGCCAGCGGCGAGCCCTGCGGCACCGGACCGCGGCCGTGGCGGGCGTCGAGCACGGCGCGCCAGTCGGCGCAGTCGTCCGCGGGCGGCTCGCCCTCGGCGGCAAGCCCGTGGATCAACGGGTTGCCGGCGGCGTTCATCGGCGCCCCCCCTCGAGCGTCGCCGACGAGAACCCGTCGAAGACGAGGTCGGGTGCGCTCAGGTTGTGGCGCGACGGCTCGATGCGCCCGAAGCGGGCGCTGCGGGCCCGCACTGTGCCGAAGCCGAGCACCGGTGCCTGCCCGGCGCCCTGCGCGCCGCCGGCCCAGCGGGCATAGGCGACGTCCGCCTGACCGAGGTCGACGAACATCGATCGCAGCGCGGCGAACGGGCGGCCCGCGGCCACGGGCGGATCGAGCGAGACCGCCAGCGAGATCCGCTCGGAGCTCGCCTCGGCGACCGACAGCACGCCGCGCGAACCGTCGCGGAACACCAGCCGGAAGGTCAGCGTCGCCGGCTCGAACGACAGGCTCCGGATCGCGACGAACGGGCGACCGTCCTCCTCGACCGGGCCGAACAGGAACGAGCTGCCGTAGGCGGTATCGGGCAGCGAACGCGGCGGCAGCGGCTTGGGCCGCCAGTAGCCGTCGGCGGGATAGACGACCAGCATCTCGACGTCGCGCGCCGCGCCGCGCCGGATC
>CAIUGQ010000624.1 GCA_903898725.1 uncultured Burkholderiales bacterium
CGATGCCCCGTCGACGCGGTGACGGCCGTCCGGCGCCCGCGGCGAACGCGCCGTGTGACGCGGCGGTCGCACCGGGTCCGGCGCCGGTCGCTGTGATAGCCTCGACCTCCATGGTCACGCCCGGGGATGCATGCCGCATCGAGCGTCGCGACGGGGCCGACGCGCTGGTCCTGTCGGGCGCGTGGCGGCTCCACGACGCCGGGACGCTCGACGCGTCGCTGGCCGCGCTCGGCGCGGCGCTGGGCGGCGTGGGCACGATCGACGGCGCGCCGCTCGAGGCGATCGACACCGCCGGCGCGCTCGTCGTGCTGGCCCGGCTGCAGGCCGCCGGCGCCGACGCGGCCGGCATCCCGCTGACGGGCTTCGATGCCCGCCATGCCCGGATCGTCGAGGTGGTCCGCGCCCGCCTGCCAGCGGCCGAGACCCCGCCCCGAGCCACGCCGTACACCGGCCTCGCACGGCTCGGAGCCTCGGCGCACCAGCTCGGCCGGATGCTGCTCGGGCACGTGAGCTTCTTCGGGCGCGTCGTGGTCGAGCTGGCGGGCACGGCACTGCATCCGTCGACGCTGCGCCGCCATGAGCTCGCCGCGCAGCTGTCGCAGGCCGGCGTGATGGCGCTGCCCGTCGTCGCGCTGGTGGCCTGCCTGATCGGCGTCGTGTTCGCCTACCTCCTCGGCCTGCAGGCCGAGCAGTACGGCGCCAACATCTTCGTGGTCGACGGCGTCGCGCTCGGGATGACCCGCGAATTCTCGCCGCTCATCGTCGCGACCATCGTCGCCGGCAGGTCGGGGGCGGCCTTCACCGCCCAGCTCGGCACGATGAAGCTGACCGAGGAGATCGACGCGATCCGCACGCTGGGCCTGTCGGCCGAACGCGTGCTGGTCGTGCCGCGCGTGCTCGCGCTGATGGTCGCGCTGCCGCTGCTGGTGTTCGTCGGCGACGTCGCCGGCCTGATCGGCGCGATGGGCATCGCCAACGCCATGCTCGACGTCACGCCGCAGACCTTCCTCGAGCGCCTGCATGTCGCGCTCGACCCGTCGCACTACCTGATCGGCCTGGGCAAGGCGCCGTTCTTCGCGCTCGCGATCGCGGTGATCGGCTGCCGGATGGGCATGGACGTGGAGCGCGACACCCGCTCGATCGGGATCAACACCACCTCCACCGTCGTCCAGGGCATCGTCGCGGTGATCGTGCTCGATGCGGTGTTCGCGGTGCTGATGCAGAGGATGGGCTGGTGAGCGCCGACCCGCGGACCGATCCGGCCCCGAGCGCCCCCGCCGAGGCGGTGATCGAGCTGCGCGGCGTCGGCACCCGCTTCGGCAGCCAGGTCGTCCACGACGGGCTGGACCTCGAGATCCGGCGGGGCGATCTGGTCGCGCTGATCGGCGGCAGCGGCAGCGGCAAGTCCGTGCTGCTGCGCGAGATCATCGGGCTGCACCGGCCCGACGCCGGCGAGGTCCGGCTGCTCGGCACCGACGTCTGGCGCGCCCCGCAGGCCGAACTCTCGGCGATGCGCCGGCGCTTCGGCATGATGTTCCAGGAGGGCGCGCTGTTCTCCTCGCTCGACGTCGCGACCAACGTCGCCACGCCGCTGCGCGAGCATCTCGACCTGCCCGAGGCCATCGTCGAGCGGCTGGTGCGGCTGCGGCTGGCCCTCGCGGGTCTGCCGCCCGAGGCGGGCGCCAAGCTGCCGAGCCAGCTGTCGGGGGGCATGCGCAAGCGGGCCGCGATCGCGCGCGCCCTCGCGCTCGAACCCGAGGTGCTCTTCCTCGACGAACCGACCTCGGGTCTCGACCCGATCACCGCCCGCGCCTTCGACGCGCTGCTGGCGTTCCTGAACCGCGACCTCGGCATCACGGTGCTGGTGGTGACCCACGATCTCGACACGCTGTTCGGCATCGCCAAGCGCATCGTCGTGCTCGGACGCGGCCGGGTGATCGCGGACGGCACGCTCGACGAGGTCGTGCAGGTCGACGACCCGTGGATACAATCGTACTTCTCGTCGCGCGCCCCCTCGGCCGCAGCCCCCTCTCCGAACCGGCCCCCCCCCGTGACCCGCGATGGAGCCTGAAGCCCGGTACACCACGATCGGCGCCATCCTGCTGGCGCTGATCGTCGCCGCGATCGCGGTCTTCGTCTGGCTCACCAGCTCGGGCCGCGCCTCCGACTACCGCTTCTACACCGTCTACTTCGAGCGACAGTCGCTCGAGGGCCTGCAGATCGGCGGCGACGTCAACATGCGCGGCGTGAAGGTGGGCCGTGTCGAGGACTACATCATCGCGCGCGCCAACATCAACCGGGTCGCCGTGAAGGTGCGCGTCGCGCGCGAGACGCCGGTCAGCGAGAACACCACCGCGGTCGTCGCCCGGAACTTCCTCACCGGCATCGCCCGGATCAACCTCGAGACGCCCGGCACGCCGGGCCCGGAGCTGGTGGCGGTCGCCCCCGGCGAGCGCTACCCGGTGATCCCCGAGGGCACCTCGAACCTCGACCAGATCGCGGATGCGGTCAGTCGGCTCGCGGTGCAGGCCGACTCGGCGCTGGACAACCTCAACCGCGTGCTCGGCCCCCAGAACCAGCAGGCGGTGGCCGACGCCCTGAGCGCCGTGCGCGACCTGTCCAAGGGACTGAGCGCGCGGCTCGACACGCTCGACGACACCACCCAGAGCATCCGGCGCACCGCCGACGCATTCGCGCGCTCGAGCCGCGAGATCTCGCAGTCGGTCGACCGCGTGGCGACGATCGTCGAGCCGGTCGGACGCAACGCCGGCGAGGCGATGCGCGAGGCACAGACCACGCTGCGCGAGTTCACCCGCAGCAGCCAGTCGCTCGAGCGCGAGCTGCTCGGGGCCGTGCAGCGCCTGGAGCGCGACACCGGCGGCCTGGCGCGACGTGCCGACGACGCGGTCGACATCGGCGTGCACGAACTGCGCGCAACCGCCGAGGAGCTGCGTGCCAGCGTCGAGCTGATCACGCGCACCCTCGACCGGCTGCAGGATCCGAAGGCGCTGCTGCTCGGCCCGAGCTCGCGCCAGATGGGCCCGGGCGAGGAGGATCGGCGATGAACACGCAGACCGTGGCAGGGCCTCGGGCGCGCCGCACCCGGCTGCGCAGCGCCGTCGCGGCGACGTTCGCGCTCGTCGCGCTCGTCGCGCTCGCCGGCTGCGGCACCCTCGCGAGCGACGCG
This sequence comes from uncultured Burkholderiales bacterium, assembly GCA_903898725.1. Lineage (GTDB taxonomy): Bacteria > Pseudomonadota > Gammaproteobacteria > Burkholderiales > Burkholderiaceae_E > UBA4615. The sequence goes on from CAIUGQ010000624.1 coordinate 3,188, forward strand.
CCGCGATTCGACTTCTACGTGATCCAGGACCTGCGCCCTGCGGCGGCCCCCCCGGCGACGCCCGCCCCACCGCGCATCGACCGCACGCTGCTGCTGACGACCGGCCCAGCACAGGCCCTCTTCGACAGCGACCGCATCGTGTTCACCCGCGACGGCGTCGGTCGGGCGTACTACCAGGACTCGAACTGGAGCGAACGCCCGGCCCGGCGGATCGTGGCGCTCGCCGAAGCCCGGCTCGCCCAGGGCGGCGGCTTCCGCACGGTCGCGCAGACCCTGGCCGGCGTGCGCGGCGAGCAGGTGCTGAGCCTGCGGCTGGAGGAGCTGGTGCACGACGACTCGGTGTCACCGGGCGTGCTGCGGCTGACGGTCATCGCCGAGCTGCTCGACTGGCGCAGCCGAACGATGATTGCGCGCCGCACGTTCATGCGCATCGCGACCGTCGACACGCGCGACGCAAAAGGCGCGGCGCGCGCCGCGAACGTCGCGGTCACCGGGCTGCTCGACGAGGTGGTGACCTGGACCGAGGCGAGCGTGGCCGCCCTGCCCGGTGTCAGCGGACCGGTGAGCCGCCCCGAGGCGACTGCCCCGCCCGGGCCTCGGTGACGGACTCGTCGAGACCGGCGATGCGGATGCCGCGCCGCTGATAGGTCGGTGCCTCGAAGGCGGCATAGGCGCCGCTCGACGTCGACGTCGAACGGGAGCCGGGGACGGACGATGCGCTCGCACCGGGCGGATCGAGCAGCACCAGGATCGCATCGGACAGCAGCGCGAACAGCGGGCGGGGGGCGGCGGCGACGGGTGAACGGGTCATCGGTGGGCTCCTGGTGGATCGAGGCTCCAGGATGAGCGGCCGATGGCTCGTGACGTGAGCCAGGCCCGAGTCGGCGAGATGCGCCGGCCGGTCCGCGGCCGCTGCGGACCTCAGGGGGCCGGCACCGTCCGAAGCGCCGCAGCCGCGCGACGGTAGCCGTCGAGCGCCGCCTCGAGCTCGGTGGCGACGCGCTCGCGCAGCGCGTCGGGCACCAGCACCTCGACCGACGCACCGTGCTTGAGCACCTCCATCATCAGTTCGCGCGGGTCGTTGTAGGGCAGCTCCAGCACCCAGCGGCCGGCCTCGTCGAAGGCCCCGCGCTGCTGCGGATGCCAGACCTCGGCTGACACCCATCGCGCGCGCTCCGGCGCGAAGCGCAGCGTCGCCCAGGTGACGTCGCGGCCCGAGAAGATGCCGTAGCCGCTCTCCATCAGCTCCGCGAGCGTCGCCCGCTCGACCTCGCGCGCGACCGCCTCCAGCGGCTCGGCCCGGACGATCGCGTCGATGGAGAAGCTCCGGACGGCGTGCCGCAGGTGACACCAGGCGACCAGGTACCAGTTCTCGCGATAGAAGACGAGCTGCTGCGGCGAGACGTCGCGCTCGGTGGTCTCGTCGGACTGCCGCGAGTAGTGCGACAGCCGCAGCCGCCGGCGCCCGAGCGTGGCCGAGGCCACGGTCTCGAAGTGCTGCACGGTCAGCCGACGGCGCGCCGCGGTGACGATGCGAACGCGCTGCTCGACCTCCTCCGCGCTGTGGTCGGCGCTGCCCAGCAGCGCGCGCAGCCGCGCCTGCAGCGGGCGGACCTGCGCCCCCAGCAGGCCGGGCTGCAGCTCGGCGAGGAGCTGCTGCATCATCAGCAGCGCATGCGCCTCGGAGGCGTTGAACCACAGCCCCGGCAGCGCGAACGCCGGCCCGCCCGACGGCTCGGCGTACCGGTAGCCGCCTTCGAAGCGGTCCCACTCGATCGGCGCGTTCAGGCGGTCACGCATGTACTCGAGGTCGCGCTTGAAGGTGGCGCGCGAGACCGACAGCGACTCGAGGAAGCGCTCGATGGGCACGGCGCGCCCGCCCTGCAGCAGCTGGTCGATCTGGTAGAAGCGCTCGGTGCGATCCATCGCTCAGGCCGCCTGCGCGCCGGTGCCGGCATCGGCCGGGGCCGGCCCCTGCCGCAGTTCGGTGACCGACACCGCACCCGGCGGCAGCACGCTGCGGGCGAGCTCGACGAGGTGCGCGTGATGCGTGAAGTACACCACCTGGTTGCGCTCGCCGAGCTCGGCCAGTCCCTGCAGCGTGCGCGCGGCCCGCCCGTCGTCGAAGGTCATCAGCACGTCGTCCAGCAGCAGCGGCACGGGCGGCGCGGCCCCGAGCCGCACGTCGATCGCGGCCAGCCGCAGTGCGAGGAAGAGCGCGTCGGCGGTGCCCTCGCTCAGCTGCTCGACCGGCAGCCGCACGCCGTCCTCGCGCTCGGCGAGCAGCACCTGGCGGTCGCCCGACCAGTCGGGCCGCAGCGCGCCCCACCGGCCGTCGGTGATCCGTGCGAACCAGCGCGACGCGGCCGACAGCAGCGGCCCCTGCACGCGCTGCGCATGCCGCTGCACCGACTGCTCGAGCAGCTCGCGCGCGAGCCGCAGGCGGGCGACATCGACGGCCAGCCGCGCCGAGGCCGCGAGCCGATCGCGCACCGCCTCCGCGGCCCGCGATGCCGCACCATCGCCATCGACCGCATCGAGCGCGGTCTGCGCGCGGGTCCGCTCGGCGAGGGCGGCATCGCGCTCGGACTCGTGGTCGGCGATCGACTGGCCGAGCGCCTCGCGTTCGGCGAGCAGTCCGGAGGCGTCGCAGGCCGCGAGCGCCGCGAGCAGCGCGTCGTGGGCGGCCCCGGTGGTGGCGCGGACGGTGGACTCGGTGCGTTCGGCCTCGCCGAGCGCCTCGCGGCGCGCATCGCTGCGCGCGACCGCATCGGCGAGGGCGGTCGGGTCGGCGACGCCGGCCTGGACAC
>CAIUGQ010000625.1 GCA_903898725.1 uncultured Burkholderiales bacterium
CGCATGCACGCAGACCTTCGCGATGCGCTCGTCGTGATCGAAGAAGACCCGGCGATCCGCGCGGTCGTGCTGTCGGGCGCAGGGCGCGGATTCTGCGCCGGCCAGGACCTGGCCGACCTCTCGTTCGAGCCCGGCGCGATGACCGACCTCGGTGCGCTGATCGAGGACAACTTCAACCCCCTGATCCGCCGCCTGCAGGCGCTGCCCAAGCCGGTGGTCGCCAAGGTCCGCGGCATCGCCGCGGGCGCCGGTGCGAACCTGGCGCTCGCCTGCGACCTGGTGATCGCCGGGAGGTCGGCCTCGTTCCTGCAGGCCTTCGTGAACATCGGGCTGGTGCCGGATTCTGGCGGGACCTGGCTGCTGCCCCGCGCGGTGGGCAGCGCCCGGGCGCTTGGCCTGGCGATGCTCGGCGAGCGGCTGCCGGCCGAGACCGCCGAGCGCTGGGGCATGATCTGGAAATGCGTGGACGACACGGCGCTCGATGCGGAAGTCGATGCGCTGGCCGCGAAGCTCGCGGCGATGCCGACCCGCGCGCTCGCGGCGATCAAGCAGGCGGTGCGGCATGCCGCGACGTCGGATCTGGACGCCCAGCTCGATCTGGAGCGCGACCTGCAGTCGTCGCTCGGCGCAAGCCACGACTACGCCGAGGGCGTGAATGCGTTCCTGCAGAAGCGTGCACCGCGCTTCGAGGGGCGCTGACATGAACGCATCAGGCACCGGGAGCGCAGCGCTCGACCCTGCGTCGATGACGCCGGACGCGCTCGCAGCGGAGGTCGCCCGGCGGATGTGGGACGGCGACCGCGCCACGCAGGCGCTGGGCATGGAGCTGCTCGAGGTCCGCGCGGGCTATGCGCGGATCCGCATGCCGATCCGGCGAGACATGACCAACGGCCACGGCATCTGTCACGGCGGCTTCATGTTCCTGCTCGCCGACAGCACGTTCGCGTTCGCCTGCAACAGCCACAACCAGCGGGCGGTCGCGGCGAGCGCGGAGATCCACTTCCTCGCGTCGGCGCACGAGGGCGACGTGCTGACCGCCGAGGGCGTCGAGCAGCATCTCGCCGGCCGCAGCGGCGTCTACGACATGCGCGTGACCGACCAGAACGGCCGGCTGATCGCGCTGTTCCGCGGCAAGTCCGCGACCATCAAGGGACAGTTCGTCGAGCCGCCCGGCGGCCTCGGCCCCCAGGAGCGAGCATCGACATGAGCAGCCGATTCCCCCTCGAGCCGATCGAGACCGCGAGCGTCGACGAACTGCGCGCGCTGCAGCTCGAGCGCCTGCGATGGTCGCTCGCCCATGCCTACGAGAACGTCGCCCACTACCGCAGGAAGTTCGACGAGGCCGGCGCGCACCCCTCGGACCTGAAGTCGCTGTCGGACCTGGCGAAGTTCCCGTTCACGACGAAGGCGGATCTGCGCGACACCTATCCGTTCGGCATGTTCGCGGTGCCGCGCGAGAAGGTCGTGCGCATCCACGCCTCGAGCGGCACCACGGGCAAGCCGACCGTCGTCGGCTACACCGCGCGCGACATCGACACCTGGGCGAACCTCGCGGCGCGCTCGATCCGCGCCGCGGGCGCCCGGCCGGGCGACATGGTGCACGTCAGCTACGGCTACGGGCTGTTCACCGGCGGCCTCGGCGCCCACTACGGCGCCGAGCGGCTGGGCCTGACGGTGGTGCCCTTCGGTGGCGGACAGACCGAGAAGCAGGTGCAGCTGATCACCGACTTCAAGCCGTCGATCATCATGGTCACGCCGAGCTACATGCTCGCGATCGCCGACGAGTTCGATCGGCAGGGACTCGACCCCATCGCCTCGAGCCTGAGGCTCGGCATCTTCGGCGCCGAACCCTGGACCAACGAGATGCGCCGCGAGATCGAGGCCCGCATGGGCCTGGATGCGGTCGACATCTACGGCCTGTCGGAGGTGATGGGGCCGGGCGTGGCGAACGAGTGCCTGGAGACCAAGGACGGGCCGACGATCTGGGAAGACCACTTCTTCCCGGAGATCGTGAACCCGGAAACCGGCGAGCCGGTGGCCGACGGCGAGCAGGGAGAACTCGTCTTCACTTCGCTCACCAAGGAGGCGCTGCCGATCGTCCGATACCGGACCCGCGACCTGACGCGGCTGCTGCCCGGCACCGCCCGGACGATGCGGCGGATGCAGAAGATCACCGGCCGCTCGGACGACATGATGATCATCCGCGGCGTCAACGTGTTCCCCTCGCAGATCGAGGAACTCATCCTGCAGCGACCGCTGCTCGCGCCCCACTACGTCTGCGAGATCGACAAGGACGGGCCGCTCGACCGCCTGACGGTGCGGGTCGAGCTCAAGGCGGGCGAGCACACCGACGGCTCGGCGGCGGCGGGTGCGCGGGCGGCGCTCGAGCATGCGATCAAGTCGCTGATCGGGGTCAGCTGCCGCGTGAAGGTCGAGCCGACGAACGCGATCGAGCGCTCGGTGGGCAAGGCGCGGCGCGTGGTCGATCGCCGCCCGCGCTGAGCCGGCGGCACGATCGCGCGAAACCGGTGCGCCCCGGCCTCGGGCGGCCGGCGTCGGGGTGGCAGAATGCTGCCTCGACCACCGGCCCCGAACGAGGAGACCCCCCATGTTCCGCGCGATCCTGCTCGAGAAGACCGCCGATGCCTTCTCGGCATCGCTGCGTGACCTGAACGACGACGACCTGGCCCGCCACGCCGGCGATGGCGATGTGGTGATCGACGTCGCCCATTCGACGATCAACTACAAGGACGGCCTCGCGATCACGAACCGCTCGCCGGTGGTCCGCAAGTGGCCGATGGTGCCGGGCGTCGACGGCGCCGGTACCGTGGTCTCCAGCACGCATCCCGGCTTCGCCGCGGGCCAGCGCGTCGTCCTCAACGGCTGGGGCGTGGGCGAGACGCACTGGGGCTGCCTGGCGGGGCGCGCGCGGCTCAAGGGCGACTGGCTGGTGCCGCTGCCCGAGACGCTGACCACCCGCCAGGCGATGGCGATCGGCACCGCGGGCTACACCGCGATGCTCTGCGTGATGGCGCTCGAGGCGCAGGGCCTGGCGCCCGGCGACGGCGAGGTGCTGGTCACCGGCGCCGCCGGGGGTGTCGGCAGCGTGGCGATCGCGCTGCTGTCTGGGCTCGGGCACCGGGTGGTCGCGTCGACCGGACGCGCCGCCGAGGCCGACTACCTGAAGGGGCTGGGCGCGACGGACGTGATCGACCGGGCGAGCCTCGCGGCCCCGGGCAAGCCGCTCCAGAAGGAGCGCTGGGCGGGGGTGGTGGATGCGGTCGGCTCGCACACCCTGGCCAACGCCTGCGCGCAGACGCGCTACCGCGGTGCGGTCGCCGCCTGCGGACTCGCCCAGGGCATGGACCTGCCGTCGAGCGTGGCTCCCTTCATCCTGCGCGGCATCCGACTGATCGGCATCGATTCGGTGATGTGCCCGCTGCCCGAGCGGCGCGCCGCCTGGGCACGGCTCGCGCGGGACCTGGACCTGAAGAAGCTCGAGGCGATGACCACCGGCATCGGCCTGGCCGATGCGCTCGCTGCAGCGCCCGACATCCTGGCCGGTCAGGTGCGCGGACGACTGGTCGTCGACGTCGCGAACTGAGCGTGACGGAGCGGCCGCGAGTCGTCGGGCTGCTGGTTGCCGCGGGTCGCGGACGCCGCTTCGCGGCCGCCAGCCAGGCGCACGGCGAGGCGAAGCCCGACAAGCTGCTGGCGCCCATCGATGGCCGCCCGGTCGCGCGCCATGCGCTCGAGACACTCCAGGCCACCTGCGACGCGGTGATCGCGGTCGTGCGCCCCGACGCGTGCGCGGCGCTGCGCGAGGCACTTGCCGGCGCACGGATCGTCGTCTGCGCCGAGGCCGACCTCGGCATGGGTCACAGCCTCGCCAGCGCGGCACGCGCCGCAGGCGATGAGGTACACGACGCGCTGCTCGTGCTGCCTGCCGACATGCCCTGGGTCGAGGTGGCCACGGTGCGGACGATCGCGGACGCGGCGCGCGCGGGCGACGCGCCCGCGCGCGCACGGCGCATCGTGGTGCCGGCGCTGCCCGACGGCCGCCGCGGCCATCCGGTCGCCTTCGGCGCGATGCACCGTGCGGCACTCGAGCGGCTCGAGGGGGATCGAGGTGCGCGGGGGCTGCTCGACACCTGGCCGCTCGAGGTGGTGACGGTCGACGACGCAGGCATACTGCGCGACGTCGACACGCCCTCGGACCTGCCGCCATCGTGAAGCGTTCCGCCCGCAGCGCCACCGAATCGATCGCCTACCGCATCGTCCCCGCCGATCCGCAGGCCCACCTGTTCGAGGTTGAGCTGACGATCGCCGAACCGGCGGCGCAGGGCCAGCCGCTCTCGCTGCCGGCCTGGATCCCGGGCAGCTACATGATCCGGGAGTTCGCGCGTCACATCGTCCGGATCGAGGCCCGCGATGCGCGGGGCGCGCTGCGCATCGACAAGCTCGACAAGCACACCTGGCGCACCGCGCCCGCACGCGGCGCGCTGGTGGTCTCGTACACCGTCTACGCCTGGGACCTCTCGGTGCGGGCCGCGCATCTCGATGCCACGCACGGCTTCTTCAACGCCACGAGCGTCTGCCTGCGGGTGGTGGGCAGCGAGGCCCTGCCCTGCACGATCGACCTGGAACCGCCGCCGGCATCGGTCGCGCGCGACTGGAAGGTCGCGACGACCCTGCCCGAGGCCGGTGCACGACGCGGCGGCTTCGGGCGCTACCGCGCCGCCGACTACGACGCGCTCGCCGACCATCCGGTCGAGATGGGCCGCTTCGTCTCGGTCGCCTTCGAGGCGGCGGGCGCGACGCACGAGATCGTGGTCACCGGGCGCAGCGACGTCGACCTGGACCGGCTCGCGCGCGATCTCCAGCCGGTGTGCGCCGCGCAGGCCGCCCTGTTCGAGCCTGGGACCGGTCGCGCGCCCTTCGACCGATACCTGTTCCTCACGACCGCGGTGGGCGACGGCTACGGCGGTCTGGAGCACCGCGACAGCACGGCCCTGCTGTGCGGTCGCAACGACCTGCCCTGGCCGGGCATGGCGGAATCGAACGACGGCTACCGGACCTTCCTCGGACTCGCGAGCCACGAGTACTTCCACGCCTGGCATGTCAAGCGGATCAAGCCCGCCGCCTTCGTGCCCTACGACTTCGAGCGCGAGGCGTACACGCGGCTGCTGTGGATCTTCGAGGGGTTCACCTCGTACTACGACGATCTGATGCTGCTGCGGGCAGGAGCGATCTCGCGCGCGGACTACCTGAAGATGCTCGCGCGCACGGTGTCGCTGGTGCAGCGTGCCCCCGGTCGGACGGTGCAGAGCGTCGCGGACTCGAGCTTCGATGCCTGGATCAAGTACTACCGTCAGGACGAGAACTCGCCGAACACGGTGGTCAGCTACTACGCGAAGGGCTCGCTGGTGGCGCTGGCGATCGACCTCGCGGTGCGCGCCAAGACCGGCGGCCGGGCGTCGCTCGACGATGCGATGCGCCTGATGTGGGAGCGCTACGGGCGCGACTTCTACGCGCCGGGCGGCGGTGCGTCGGCCGCGCAGCGCGGTCTGCCTGAGAACGGCTTCCCCGCGCTGCTGCGCGAGGCGACCGGCGTCGCACTCGATGCGGCCCTGGCGCGCTGGGTGGACGGCACTGCGGAGCTGCCGCTCGCGAAGCTGCTCGCGCCGTTCGGCGTCACGCTGGCGTTCGCGCCGGCCGACAAGGCGCCGACGCTCGGCGTGCGCACGAGCGCACGCGGCGCGGAGGTCTCGATCGCCACCGCGTACAGCGGCGGCGCGGCCCACCGGGCCGGGCTCTCGGCGGGCGACGTGCTGGTCGCCTGCGACGGGCTGCGCGTCGACGAGAAGGCGCTCAAGACCCTGCTGTCGCGCCGACGTGCGGGCGACACCGTCGCGGTCCATGCGTTCCGCCGGGACGAGCTGATGCGCTTCGACGTGGTGCTCGATGCGCCGGCGGCCACGGAGGCGAGCCTGACCGCCTCGACCGCGGACAATGCGCTGCGCCGCGGGTGGCTGGGCGATGCGGCCGGGTCGGTGACGCCGTCGGCGAAGACCGGATCGAAACGGGGCACGACAGCGGGCACGACGGCGGGCACGCCGGCCGCCGCCGCGCGCAGGGCCGCTCGGGCCCGCTGAGCGGCGGGCGCCGCGTTCAGATCCGCCGCTCGCGTCCCGCCCAGTACGGTTCGCGCAGACGCCGCTTGAAGATCTTGCCGGTCTCCTCGCGGGGCAGGCTCGCGGCGAACTCGATGCGGCGCGGCACCTTGAAGTCGGCGAGGCGCTCGAGCAGGTGGCGGCGAACGGCCGCGGCGTCGAGTCCGGCCCCCGCCTGCAGCTCGATGACGGCCATCAGCGTCTCGCCGTACTCGTCGTCCGGGATGCCAAACACCGCGCTGTCGGCCACGCCCTCCAGCGAGGCGAGCGCTGCCTCGATCTCGGCCGGATAGATGTTGACCCCGCCCGACAGCACCATGTCGGAGGCCCGGTCGCACAGGTGCAGCCAGCCGCCCTCGTCGAAGAAGCCGACGTCGCCGACCGACGCGAGACCGTCGTGCTCGATCGCGGCACGCGCGGCAGGCTGGTTGATGTAGGTGAAGTCCGGATAGGCGGGCTGACGTGCGTAGATGCGTCCGGGCGTGCCCGCCGGGCACGGACGGCCCGCCTCGTCGAGGATCGCCAGCCGGGCATCGAGCAGCGGCCGGCCGACCGAGCCCGGATGCGCGAGCGCGTCCTCGGCGCCGATGGCGGTGACCCAGCCGAGCTCGCTCGCGGCATAGGCCTCGTTCACGATCGGCCCCCACCATTCGATCATCGCGCGCTTGGTCTGCGGCGGACAGGGCGCGCCGGTGGTGAGCACGAAGCGCAGCGACGAGGCGTCGAAGGCACGGCGCGTCGCCTCGGGCAGGCGCAGCAGCCGGTGCATCATCGTCGGCACCAGGTACAGGTGCGTGACGCGGTGACGCTCGATCGAGGCCAGCAGGGCCTGCGCATCGAAGCGCGGCTC
>CAIUGQ010000626.1 GCA_903898725.1 uncultured Burkholderiales bacterium
CCACGATCACGACCTCGACCGTCGCCGGGTCCGATGGCATCCGTGACGCCGGCGCCCCCAGGCGGCCCACCAGCCCGGACACGAGCAGCGCGTGCAGCGCGACCGACGCGGCGAGCAGCGCGACGGTCGCGCCCGCAGCGCGGCGGCGAGCGGCGGTTCGGGTCATCGTCCGATGCTAACGCACGGACCGACCGCCGCGAGGCGCCACCGGGAAAGTGTTGCCCACCTTTACACCCGCCGATCCCGACCCACTCCCGGTGTCGAGAACATCCTTGTGGATCAACGACTTGGCGCGTCGGACCCGGCCCGGCACACGACTTGCTCTCCCGTGTCCCGACATGAGACTTTCCATCGAACGACTCTGGCGGGTACTGCCCGTCCCCGTGATCGTGCTGGACCGGATGCCGGGGCGGCTGGTCGGTCTGAGCATGGGCCTGTTCATCGTGGTCCGCGCCGACTATGCGCGCGACCGGCCGACGATGATCCACGAGCTGGTGCACTGCAAGCAGTTCTGGCGCGGCGGCGTGCTGCTGCACATGCTGCGCTACTACGTGAGCCGCGAGTACCGGCTCCGGGCCGAGGTCGAGGCCTTCCGCGCCGAGCTCGACGCATGCGACGCCGAGGAGCGCCCGGCCCGCCTGGACGACGCCTCCCGGGCACTGGCCACCGGCTACCATGTCGGCCTCGATACCGCGTCCTGCCGAAGGCTGCTCACGTGCTCCCACCCATTCGACGCCTTCTGGCCGACTTCGCCGCGGGCCGCTCGACGCCCGTCGAACTCCTCGCCCGCTGTCATGGCGCGATCGACGAACTCGACGCAACGCTGAACGCGCTGCCGACGCGCCGCGACCGCGCGGCCTGCGTCGCCGAAGCCCAGCGCGCGCAGCGCGCGATCGAGGGCGGCGAGCCGGTCGGCCTGCTGGCCGGCCTGCCGTATGTCGCGAAGGACATCTTCGACACCGCCGGGCTGCGCACCACGCTCGGCTCGCCGATCTTCGCCGACCGCGTGCCCGAGACCGACGCACCGGGCGTGCGCCGGCTGCGCGAGGCGGGCGCGGTGCTGATCGCGAAGTCGAACACGCCCGAGTTCGCCGCCGGCTCGCAGACCTTCAACCCCGTGCTCGGCGCCACCCGCAACCCGTACGACACCAGCCGCACCGTCGGGGGCTCATCGGGCGGCGCGGCCGCGGCACTGGCGGCCGGCATGACGGTCGTCGCCGACGGCTCCGACCTGGCGGCGAGCCTGCGCAATCCGGCGAGCTTCTGCGGCGTCGTCGGCATGCGCCCCTCGACGCGGCTCGATCCGACGCTGTCGGACGGACCGAACGGCTTCGACCTGATGTCGACGATCGGCCCGCTCGCCCGCAGCGTCGACGACTGCCGGATCGTGCACTCGGCCCTCTTCGAGCCGGCCGCACACCGTCCGCTCGAGGCCTGGCTCGAACGGCTCGAGGCGAGCCGCGCCACGCGTGCCCCGGGCACGCTCAGGCTGGCCTGGTCGGCCGACCTCGGCGGCGTGCCGCTCGCCGCTCCGGTGCGCGAGACCTTCCTGCGTGCGATCGACGCGCTGCGCTCGGCCGGCGTGACGCTCGTCGAGGCGCACCCGGACTTCACCGGCGCCGACGAGTCCTTCATGACCCTGCGCGGGCTCTACTTCGTCGAGTGGCTGGGCGAGCTGTACACCCGCGAGCGGGCCCGGATGAAGGACACGGTCGTCTGGAACATCGAGCAGGGGCTGACCCTCGACGCCGCCGCCATCGCCCGCGCCCAGCGCCTGCGCAGCGCGGTCTTCAGACGCGTGGCGGCCTTCATGGCCGACGTCGACGCCTTCCTGCTGCCCACGGTGCAGGTGCTGCCCTTCCCGCTCGACGTGCCCTACCCGACCGCGGTCGACGGCGTGCCGCTCGTCAACTACGTCGACTGGCTCAAGACCTGCTACTGGATCAGCGCGAGCGGACATCCCGCGGTGTCCGTGCCCTGCGGCCGCGCGCGCGACGGTGCGAGCGCACCGCTGCCCGTCGGGCTGCAGCTCGTGGGGCGCTGGAACGCCGACGCCGCGCTGCTCGATGTCGCGGAGACGGTCGAGACGGTGCTCGCGCCGCTCAACCCCGCCTGAGCCTCACAGCACCAACGGCGCGTTCGGCAGTTCGTCCGGGTTGGTCCGACCGTCGGCGGGATAGGCCGCAGCCAGCGCGTCGTTGAGTGTCGCCAGGCATGCGAGGGCGCCGTCCGCCGGCGTCCCCGCCCGGCACCCCTCGACGAGCTGCGCGCAGGCGCGGTCCCACACGGCGGGATCGATCGAGCGCTTGGCGCCCCGATCCGCGACGATCTCGACCGCGCGATCGGCCCACAGCAGGTAGACCAGGACGCCGTTGTCCTCCTCGGTGTCCCAGATGCCGAAGCGCGAGAACACCTCGAGCGCCCGTTCGCGTGCCTGCATGCCGCGCCAGAGCTGGCCGGTCTCCAGCGAGGACTCGACGGCGAAGCGCAGTTCGGCACGGTGGCGACGCTCGCCGTCGGCGATCGCGCGCTCGATGCGTGCGTAGGCGTCGTCCGGAAAGGCCGCGCGCAGGTGCATCGGCCCGATCCAGAGGTGATGGAGCCAGCGGGCGAGCCCGCGTCGTCGGCTCATGACGCGCTCGGCGCGCCGCTGGCGCGAGGTCTGCGATCACCAGTCACCGGATGCCCCTCCTCCGCCGAACCCGCCACCACCGCCTCCGAAGCCGCCGCCTCCGCCGAAGCCGCCGCCCCCGCCACCGCTCCCCCAGCCGGAGCCCGGCAGGAAGATCGGTGCATCGCCGATGGTGCGGCGTCCGACCCGCCGCATCCGGCCGCCCGGCCCGCCGCCGCCGCGCCCGCCCATCAGCAGCACCACCAGGCCGACCCCCAGGCCGACGGCCGCGCCCAGGCCGGTCGATGCCAGCCCCACCGCGGCGGTGACGCCGGCACCGGCACCGCCGACCGTCGCGCCCAGCAGGCGACCGGCCACCCGCGACACCATCAGCCCGACGAAGAACGACAGGAACACCGCCGGCATCAGCTCGAACTGCGGCTCTGCCTGCTGGCCCTGCCGCCAGGGCGCCGGCAGGTCCTCGCCGGCAATGCGGACCGACAGGTCGGCGACCGCCGCCTGCAGGCCGCCGGCGAAGTCGCCCACCCGGAAGCGCGGGCCGATGGCCTCGGTGATGATGCGCTTGGCGACGGCATCCGGGATCGCACCCTCGAGCCCGTAGCCGACCTCGATGCGCACCTTGCGATCATCCTTGGCGACCAGCACCAGCACGCCGTCGTCGATCGCGCCGGCCTTGCGATCGCCGGTGTCGCGCTGCGCGCGCTCGCGACCGCGGCCGAGCTTCCAGGCCTCGGCCACGCGGATGCCGAAGGCCTCGATCGTCTCGGGCTGCGTCGTCGGCAGCATCAGGATCGCGATCTGCGTGCCCTTGCGCGCCTCGAGCGCGGCGAGCTCGGCCTCGAGGCGCGCGCGCTGCGCGGCATCGAGCGTGCCGGTGAGGTCGGTGACCCGAGCCGACAGTGGCGGCACCGGCACGAACGGCTGTGCGGCCGCAGGCAGCGCCAGCGCGAACAGGGCGAGCAGCATGCACAGCGCGGTCGCCATCGCGCGCGGCAATGCGCGCATCGACCCCACCGCGCCGGGTCGACGCGGGCCGCGCCGCAGCCCGCCCGCCACGCCGGCCTCCGCTACTTCGAAGGCGCCGGCGCGGGCTTGCCGAAGTCGACCTTCGGCGCGGTCGAGATCTCGCGCTCGTTGTCGACGGAGAACTGCGGCTTGGCCTTGTAGCCGAACACCATCGCGGTCAGGTTCACCGGGAACTGGCGGACCATCACGTTGTAGGCCTGGACCGAATCGATGTAGCGCTTGCGGGCCACGGTGATCCGGTTCTCGGTGCCCTCGAGCTGGGCCTGCAGTTCGCGGAAGTTCTGGTCCGACTTGAGCTGCGGGTAGTTCTCGCTGACCACAAGCAGACGGGAGAGCGCGCTGCCGACCTCGCGCTGCGCCGTCTCGAACTTCTTCAGGGAGTCGGGATCGGCGGGATCGACGCGGACCTGTCCGACGCGCGAGCGTGCCTCGGTGACGCCCAGCAGCACCTCCTTCTCCTGCTCGGCGAACCCCTTGACGGTGTTCACGAGGTTCGGGATCAGGTCGGCGCGCCGCTGGTACTGGTTGACGACCTCCGACCAGGCCGAGGTGGTGGTCTCGTCGGCGACCTGGATGTCGTTGTAGCCGCAGCCCGTCAGACCGGCCGCGACGGCGATCCACAGCATCAGGCGTTTGAGCACGGGCATCTCCAGAAGGTGATCGGCCGTGGCCGGCCGGCGACGCGTAAGATACCCGAATCGTCATCGCGCCCC
>CAIUGQ010000627.1 GCA_903898725.1 uncultured Burkholderiales bacterium
CGGTGCGCATCGGCATCCGCGCGGTGGGCACCTCGGCACGCTCGGCGCGAACGGGTTCGGCGCGGCGGGGCGCGGGTTCGGCGCGCATCGGCGCGGGTTCGGCGCGGCGGGGTGCGGAATCCGCCCGCATCGGCGCCGCTGCGGCGTGCATCGGCACAGTCTCGGCGCGCGCAGGCATCGCCTCGGCACGAGCCCGCGGTGCCTGGGCGGTCGCCGCCCGAGCCCCCGCCGCCAGCTCACCGATGCTGCCGCTCGAGCGCCCGTCCTCGCGGGCCTGGTGACGCTCGCGCAGACGCTGGCGCACATAGTCCTGGAACGAGACGGTGCTCATGCCCGACGGCGGCACCTCCGGCGCTGGCGCCTCGGCAGACAGCCCGGGCCGGGCACGGCGCGGCGCCTCGTCCGCGGCCGCCGTGGGACGGTGCTGCGAGGGCGCGGCGCCCACGGTCGTTGCCGAGGGCAGCGCGCCGAGCTCGCCGGGCGCAGCCGCCAGCAGCTCGATGCCCTCGGCGCAGGGCCGGTTCGCGAGCACCAGCGCGTCGGGTCCGAGCGTGTCGCGAAGCTTGCGCATCGCGTCGCGGGACGTCCGTCCGACGAATCGCATCACTTTCATGTCGCGTCTCCGATGATCCGGCCGATCCGGATCGAATGCGTATCAGGAATCTCGGCGTGCCCGAGCACCCGCAGGCGCGGGGCGCCCTTGCGGAGCAGCCGCGCGACGGGCACGCGGATGCGGTCTGGCACGAGCAGGCAGGCGGGTACCCCGGCGGTCTCCTGGCGCGTCGCCGCGTCGCTGGTGGCCTTCACCACCAGGTCGGCGACGCCGGGCTCGAGCGCACCGGCCGCACCGGGCGCGAGCGCCTGCGACAGCAGGTTCTCGAGATTGGGGTCGAAGGCGATCACGTCGAGCTCGCGCGCATGGCCGTAGATCTGGTCGACGATCGCCGGCGCCAGCGCGACCCGCACCTCGCGGGTGAGCTCGGCGGGGTCCTGGGTGCGCGGCGCGTTCTCGGCGAGGCTCTCGACGATGGTCCGCAGGTCGCGCACGTGCACCGACTCGTCGAGCAGGTTCTGCAGCACCTTCTGCAGCGCCGCCACCGGCAGCAGCTTGGGCACCACCTCCTCGGCGAGCTTGCCGGCGTACTTGGCCAGGTGATCGAGGAGCTGCTGCACCTCGGCGCGCCCGAGCAGCTTGCTCGCATGCACGCCCATCAGGTGGTTGAGGTGGGTCGCGATGACCGTCGCCGCATCGACCACCGTGTAGCCGGCGACCTGGGCCTCGTCGCGCCGGCCGCCGTCGATCCACACCGCGGGCAGCCCGAAGGCCGGGTCCTGCGTCGGCGTGCCCGAGAGCTGGCCCATCGCATGCCCCGGATTGATCGCGAGGAAGCGCTCGGGGAAGGCCTCGCCCTCGCCGATCACCGCCCCCTTGAGCGTCACGCGATAGCCGTTCGGGCGCAGCTCGAGGTTGTCCTTGATGTGCACCGCGGGGGGCAGGAAGCCGATCTCGTTGGCGAACTTCTTGCGCACGCCCTTGATGCGGGTCAGCAGGTCGCTCGCCTGGTTGCGCTCGATCATGGGGATGAGCCGATAGCCGACCTCCAGCCCGAGCATGTCCACCGGCACCACGTCCTCCCAGCTCGCCTCGGTCGAGGGCGCCACCGGCCGCTCGACGACCTCGGGCTCGGGCGGACGCATCGCGAGCGCGCGCTGGCGCTTCGAGAGCCACCAGGCGGCGTAGCCGCAGGCTGCGGCCAGCAGCAGGAAGGCGACGTTCGGCATGCCCGGGATGACGCCGAGCAGACCCAGCACGGTCGCCGACAGGCCGAGCGCGCGCGGCATCTTGAACAGCTGGCTGCCCACCTGCCCGCCGATGTCGTCTTCCTGACCGACGCGCGAGACGATCAGGCCCGCGGCCAGCGACACCACCAGCGCCGGGATCTGCGCGACGAGCGCATCGCCGATCGCCAGCAGCACGTAGTTCGAGGCCGCCCGCTCGAGCGACAGGTTGTGCTGGGTCAGCCCGATGATCAGGCCACCGACCACGTTGATGCCCAGGATCAGCATCGAGGCGATCGCATCGCCGCGCACGAACTTCGAGGCACCGTCCATGGAGCCGTAGAAGTCGGCCTCCTGCGAGACCTCGAGACGTCGGCGGCGCGCCTCCTTGTCGTCGATCGCACCCGAGTTGAGCTCGGCGTCGATCGACATCTGCTTGCCGGGCATCGCGTCGAGGGCGAAGCGTGCCGACACCTCGGCGATCCGGCCCGCGCCCTTGGTGACCACGATGAAGTTGATCACCGTCAGGATCGCGAAGACGATGATGCCGACCGCGAAGTTGCCGCCGATCAGGAAGTTCGCGAACGACTCGATCACCTTGCCGGCCGCATCCGGACCGGTGTGACCGTGCATCAGCACCGCGCGCGTCGACGCCACGTTCAGCGCCAGCCGCAGCATGGTGGTGATCAGCAGGATCGTCGGGAAGGCCGCGAAGTCGAGCGGCTTGATGGTGTACGACGCCACCAGCAGCACGACCAGCGCGATGGCGATGTTGAACGAGAAGAACACGTCGAGCAGGAACGCCGGCAGCGGCAGCACCAGCATCGCGAGCATGATGCAGATCAGCACCGGCGCGGCGAGCGCCTGTGCCGCGGGCAGCGGGAACGGCAGCCAGGACGGACGGGCGTTCGCGCTCACCGCTCACCCTCCAGCGGGTCGAGCCCGTCCGGCACCACGATGCCCGGCTCGGTGGGCAGCTTGCCGCGGCCGGCGGCATGCTGGTTGAGCTGGTAGACCCAGGCGAGCACCTGCGCGACCGCCGAATAGAGCGCCGCCGGGATCTCGCCGTCGACCTCGACGTGCTTGTACAGGGCCCGCGCCAGCGGCGGCGACTCGAGCAGCGGCACGCGGGCCTCCTGGGCGAGCTCCCGGATCTTGGCGGCCAGCAGGTCGGCGCCCTTGGCGACCACGCGCGGTGCCGACATCGCGCCATCCTCGTACTTCAGCGCGACCGCGAAGTGCGTCGGGTTGGTGACGACGACATCGGCGGTGGCGACGGCCTGCAGCATCCGGCCGCGCGACATCGCGCGCTGCCGCTCGCGGATCCGCCCCTTCATCTGCGGATCGCCCTCGGCCTCCTTGTACTCCTGCTTGGCCTCCTGCGGGGTCATCATCATCTTCTGGCTGTGCCGGAAGATCTGCAGCGGGCCGTCGGCCAGCGCCACGGCGATCACCACCATCGAGATGCCGATCAGACCGGCGCGCAGGTCGGACCCGGCGGTCGCGAGCGCGGCGGGCAGCGACATGCCGGCGTAGGCAGCGAACTGCGCGAGCCCGCCGACCGCATACCAGGCCCCGACGCCACCGACAGCCAGCGCGATCACCGCGAGCTTGCCGACGTCGACGGCGGAGTTCATCGAGAACATCCGGCCCAGTCCGCTCATCGGATCGATGCGGCTCAGGTCGGGCATCACCGGCTTGAGGGTGAAGACGAGCCCGCCGACGGCGAGCGTGGCGAGCGTCGCGGCCGCGATCGGCGCGATCACCAGCGGCAGCGTCGCCCACAGGGCTTCGGCGGCGATCGCACCCGCGGCCGACAGCGCGCGCTCGGGCTCGCGGGTCAGCACGCGGTCGAAGCGCAGCGAGCCGCGGATCAGCGCGAGGCTGCGCTCGGCGAACTGCGGTCCGTAGAACGCCAGACAGGCGAGCGAGGCCAGCAGCGCCGCCGCATGCGACACCTCACGCGAGCGCGGGACCTGCCCTTCTTCACGGGCCTGCCTGAGCTTGCGTTCGGAGGCTGGTAGCCGCCGTTCGTCGCGATCGTCTGAATTTTCCGCCATATGTGCCGATAGGTGCCTCCACGGGATTGTCCGGGGCGACGGCTTCGGCTAAGCGCGGAATAGGTCGATGGATACCCGCCACATTCGAGGTGTGGGGGTCGGGCATCGTCATGGGGACGTGATCCGGAAGCGATGAACCCGTCCGGAGCCGCACACGGCGGCCCGGAGGTCAGCGCTTCGGTGCGACGCTC
>CAIUGQ010000628.1 GCA_903898725.1 uncultured Burkholderiales bacterium
CCGCGAGGGGGGGCTCCGAAGCACTATAGAGAAGGCCTCGTTTGGGCGGCAAGTAGCCCTGTATGCGCGAGACGCGGTGCATGCGGCCCCAAGGTGGGGCGGACGGTCGCCTCGGGCGCGCCGCGAATCGTGACGGATTCAGGCCCTGGGGCACCGCATCGTGCACCCGCGCGGGCGGTGTGCCGGCATCGTCGAAGCGGCCCGATTCATGCGGGATTCACGGGAAAAACGCGAAGTGCGAGGGCGCGGCCCGGCCGTCGGCGGCCTGCGCGTCGAGTCGCTGCGCGCCCGCTTCGGGCAGCGAGGCACGACATCGATGGCGTCCGTTCACTTCCCGTGCACTATCGATCAAACGAAAAATACACCTCGAAAATTCGATTGGACGCAGCACCTCGCGCTGCGGAGCATCCCTCCACCTACTCAGCCTGAAGATCGCCCTTGGACATCGCTCGATTCCCTCGCGTCCGGCTCGGGCATTTCCCGACGCCGCTCGAGCCGCTGGAGAACCTGACCCGGGTGCTCGGCGGTCCGCGCCTCTGGATCAAGCGCGACGACTGCACCGGTCTCTCGACCGGCGGCAACAAGACGCGCAAGCTCGAGTTCCTGATGGCCGAAGCGCTGGCCCTCAAGGCCGACGTCGTCATCACGCAGGGCGCCACGCAGTCCAACCACGCGCGGCAGACCGTCGCCGCGGCGGCGCGCCTGGGCATGCACTGCCACATCCTGCTCGAGGATCGCACCGGCAGCACCGACCCGGACTACACCGACAACGGCAACGTGCTGCTCGATCGCCTGCATGGCGCCACCGTCGAGCGTCGTCCGGGCGGCGTCAACATGCAGGCCGAGATGGAGGCCGTGGCGGCCCGCCTGACCGATGCCGGCAAGCGCCCCTACGTCATCCCCGGCGGCGGCTCGAACCCGCTGGGTGCGCTGGGCTACGCGAACGCCGCGCTGGAACTCGTGAACCAGGCCACCGAGCGCGGCCTGCGCATCGATCACCTCGTGACCGCCACCGGCAGCGCCGGCACGCAGGCCGGCCTGGTCGTCGGGCTGCAGGCGCTGAACAGCTCGATCCGTCTGCTCGGCATCGGCGTGCGCGCCCCGCGCGAGCGGCAGGAGACCATGGTCCACGACCTGGGCCGCCGCACCTGGGACCTGCTCGGCCTGCGCGGCGAGCTGCCGCGCGAGTCGGTCGTCGCCAACTGCGACTACGTCGGCGACGGCTATGGCGTGCCCACGCCCGGCATGGTCGAGGCGGTGACCCTGCTCGCCCGGACCGAAGGCCTGCTGCTCGACCCGGTGTATTCGGGCAAGGGCATGGCCGGCCT
This sequence comes from uncultured Burkholderiales bacterium, assembly GCA_903898725.1. GTDB lineage: Bacteria > Pseudomonadota > Gammaproteobacteria > Burkholderiales > Burkholderiaceae_E > UBA4615. The sequence continues at coordinate 1,329 of CAIUGQ010000628.1, forward strand.
GATCGACCTGATCCGCAAGGGGCGGTTCGGGAAGGACGAGAACATCGTCTTCCTGCACACCGGCGGATCGGTGGCGCTGTTCGGCTACCCGTCGACCTTCGGTCCTTCGCTGCGCTGACGCGTCGGGGCCCCCGCCGATCCGCGGGCCCCGCGATCCCGGGCCCAGACGCGCCGATCGAACGCGATGTCGCGAGCATCGGTATGATCGGCCGCGATGGAACTCAAGTGGCTCGACGACTACATCGCGCTCATCGAGACCGGCAGCTTCTCGGCGGCGGCCAAGCGCCGGCACGTCTCGCAGCCCGCGTTCTCGCGCCGCATCCAGCTGCTCGAGGAGTGGCTGGGCGTCACGCTGATCGATCGTGCCCGCAAGCCGCTGCGGTTCACGCCGGTCGCGAGCGAGAACCACGCGGCCTTCCGCGGTCTCGTCGCACGCATCTATGAGTTCCGCTCGACGATCAAGTCCGAGTCGCTGGACATCGCCGACCTGACGATCGCGGCGCAGCACACGCTGGCCACGTCCTACGTGCCGGCCTTCCTCAAGCGGCTGCGCCACTTGGAGCCGGAGCAGAACTTCAGGATCCGCTCCGAGAACCGCAGCGATGCGGTGACGATGCTGATGCGCGGCCAGGCCGAGATCCTGATCACCTACGAGACGGCGCAGACGCCCTGCGGCATTCCCGCGCCGCTCGCCATGCGGCAGGTGCTCGGCGGCGACACGCTGATGCTGGTCGCCAGTCCCGCCCTGCATGCGTCGCTCGGCGCCGCGCGCGACGACGCCGTGCCGGTGCCGATGCTGTGCTTTCCCCCGGAGAGCTTCTTCGGTCAGGTGGTGCGCCAGGAAGCGCTGCCCGAGCTGATGCGTCGGCACCAGGTGATCGTGCGCTGTGTCAGCGAGTTCGCCATCGGCCTGCGCGAGCTGGCGCTGGTGGGGCAGGGTGCCGCGTGGCTGCCGGGCTCGCTGATCGCGGATGACCTGAAGCGAGGCCGCCTGAGGGCGCTCGAGACCCTGGGCCGCTCGGTCGACATGGACATCGTCGCGTACTTCGCGCTGCGGCCCGGCGACAAGGAGGCGCTGCTGACGCGTCAGTTCGAGGCGCTGCGCGGCGGGGCCGAGCTGCTGCCGGCTGCGGCGGCGAGGCGCTCGAAGGAGGCCTCGGGGAAGAAGCCGCCTTCGCGCTGACGCGTCATGCTCGCCCCAGGCGCCGCATCCCCCGCCCTCGTCACCCCCCCGCCACGCTGGCCGGCGCTCCTCGTCTGGGCGCTCGCCTGGGCCGCGATGCTCGCGCTCGACGGGCGCCTCGACGTCGCCAACCTCGCGATGCTGCTGGTCCTCGGCGCCGCGCTCGCCGCGCCGTGGCTGAGTCCGCTCGCTGCGGTCGCGGCGAGCATCGTCGCCGTGCTCGCGTTCAACCTCGTCTTCGTGCCGCCGCGCTGGACCCTGTCGGTGGACCTGCAGCAGCACGCGCTGCTGCTGGTGACGATGGGTGGCGTGAGCACGCTGGTGTCGGCGTCGATGGCGCGCCAGCGTCGGCTCGCGCTCGCCGAGCGCCTGCTGGCCGCGCGTGCGGGTGAGCTGCGGCTGTTCGGCGAGACGCTGCACGACGCCGAGGACCCGCGTACCTGCCTGTCGCGGCTGCGCATGCTGCTGACGCTGCCTGGTGCCGCGCCGGCAACGCTGTGGGTGGCCGACGATGGGGTGGCCCACGACGGGGTGGCCCACGACAAGGTGAGCCACGACAAGGTGAGCCATGACGGCGTGGCCGACGACGCCGACGCGCCCGGCACGAAGTCCGCCCCGGCCCACCTCGGCGACGCCGACCCGGACGAGGCCGACGGCCTGCGCCACGTGCTGCGCGACGGCCGTGCGCTCGGGCCCGGCACCGGTCGTTGGGACGGCCTGCGGGCCTGGGGCCTGCCGATGCGCGGTCATGGTCGCACCATGGGGGCGGCGTGGGTGCGGCTCGCGCCGGGTGCGTTGCCCTCGCCGTCGCAGCGCGAGCACCTGCAGGCGCTGTGCGACCGGATGGGCGCAGAGCTCGAGCGGGCCGTCGCGCACGCGGCCGCCGCCCGAGAGCGCGAGGCGGCCGCGCTGCAGGCGCTGCGGGGCACGCTGCTGTCGGCGATCGCGCACGACCACCGCACGCCGCTCGCCACCATCGTCGGCGCCGCCTCCTCGCTGCACGACCAGGACGACCGGCTCGACCCCGCGCGCCGCCGCCGGCTCGCGGCGACGATCGTCGACGAGGCGACCCAGCTCGCGCGCGTGGTCGACGACACGCTGCAGCTCGCGCGCCTCGATGCGCCCGGTCTCGCGCTGCGACGCGACTGGGAGTCGGCCGAGGAGCTGGTGGGTTCGGTCGTCGGCCGCGTGCGTCGCCGCGATCCGGCGCACCGTCTGCTCACCGATGTCGAGCCCGGCCTGCCGCTCGTGCGCTGTGACGCGGTGCTGGTGGTGCAGCTCCTGGAGAACCTCGTCGCGAATGCGCTGCGCCATGCGGGCGATGCGAAGGGCCCGGTCGAGGTGGCCGCGCGGCGGGACGGCGAGCGGCTGCTGCTCGAGGTCC
>CAIUGQ010000629.1 GCA_903898725.1 uncultured Burkholderiales bacterium
GCGCGGTCATGTGCTCGATGCGAACGAGAACTTCCTGCGCCTGATGGGCTTCCGGCTCGAGGAGATCCGCGGCCAGCACCACCGGATGTTCTGCACGCCCGAGTTCGCGCGCTCCGACGCCTACCGGCTGTTCTGGGACAAGCTCGGACGCGGGGATTTCGATTCGGGCGAGTACTGCCGGATCGCCGCGGACGGTCGGTCCGTATGGATCCAGGCCACCTACAACCCGATCCTCGACGCCGCCGGCCGCCCGACGAAGATCGTGAAGTTCGCCACCGACGTGACCGAGGCGAAGCTTCGCCATGCCGAGTTCGAAGGCCGCGACACCGCGATCGGGCGCTCGCAGGCGGTCATCGAGTTCGACCTCGACGGCAATGTCCTGTCGGCCAACGACAACTTCCTGCGGACCATCGGCTACTCGATCCGCGAGGTCGTCGGTCAGCACCACTCGGTCTTCTGCGACCAGGCGTACCGCACCTCGGCGGAGTACCGCGACTTCTGGCTGCGGCTCGGGCACGGCGAGTTCCTGTCGGGCCGCTTCCACCGGGTCGGCAAGTTCGGTCGCGACGTGTGGCTGCAGGCGAGCTACAACCCCATCCTCGGCCTCGACGGCAAGGTGATGAAGGTCGTCAAGTACGCGTACGACGTGACCGAGCAGGTGGACATGGAGCAGCAGGTCGCGAGCAAGACCGCGGCGATGACCGCGCTCGTGCGCCAGCTCGCCGCATCGATCGCCGAGATCGGGACGGTCAGCGATGCGGCGACGGCGCTGGCCGGGCGCACGCAGGGCGATGCCCGCTCGGGCTTCGAGGCGCTGCGCGAGTCCATCGAGGCGATCGCGCTGATCCAGAAGAGTTCGGCGTCGATCGCCGAGATCGTCACGGTGATCGGCGACATCGCCGCCCAGACCAATCTGCTCGCCTTCAACGCGGCGATCGAGGCGGCGCGTGCCGGCGAGCACGGCGTGGGCTTCTCGGTCGTGGCGACCGAGGTGCGCAAGCTCGCCGAGCGGTCCGGCGAGGCCGCGCGCGAGATCAGCAAGCTGATCGGCGAATCGACGGTCCGCGTCGAGCAGGGGACGGCGGTGTCGAACAAGGCGCGCGCCGCGTTCGAGGACATCGTCGAGAGCGTCTCGCGCACGGTCGATTCGATCGGTCGCATCTCCAGCGCCACCCATGCACAGCAGGCGCTGTCGAAGGACGTGACCACCCTGATCGGCGAGCTCGCGGGCTCGCGCGCCGAGGCGTGAACGCCGACCCGGCGGTCCGTCCGCCGATCGGGTCGAAGGCGGCCGCGGGCACGCTCGGCGTGCTGCGGATCGGCACGCTCGAGGTCGCGCTGCCGGTGGACGCGCTGCGCGAGGTGCTGCCCCGCCCCACGGCGTTCGCGCCGCTGCCGGCGCATGCGCCGGGCCTCGTCGGCTCGCTGAGCGTGCGTGGCCGGGTGCTGCCGGTGCTGGACCTGAGCCGGGCCCTGCTGGAGGCGGCCCGGGAGGACGGCGAGGACGGCGGTGTTGCTGACGGCGGTGACGACGGCGGGGACGGCGGTGGAGATGACGGCGGGGACGCGCGTGACGCAGCGAGCGACACGGACCGCGAACCCGTGCACGCTCAGGACGGCGCCGCGGCCGGCGCGCTGGTCGCGGTCGTGCATCACGAGGGCCGTGCGATCGGCCTGCTCGCCGACGCGGTCCGCGGGCTGGTGCGGCCTGCCGCGGGGTCGATCTCGCCGATGTGCCGCGCCGACGGCGGGCGGCTGTGCTTCTCGGGCAGCTTCGCGCGCGACGGGGACGGCGGCATCGTGCATGTGCTCGAGGCGGACGCGCTGATCGCGCTCGCCGGGGTGCCCTCGGCCGAGGTCGACGGACGGGCCGACGC
>CAIUGQ010000630.1 GCA_903898725.1 uncultured Burkholderiales bacterium
CGCAGGTCTTCGACCGGTTCCGCCAGGCCGACAGCTCCAGCACCCGCGCCGTCGGCGGCCTGGGGCTCGGTCTGGCACTCGTGCGCCACGTCGTGCTGGCCCACGGCGGCCAGGTGGTGGCCCGCAGCGACGGCGCGGGTCGCGGCGCCTGCTTCACCGTGTCGCTGCCGCGGGGCATGGGCGAACCGCCGGACCCGGCGAGCCCGTCCCGATCCGATCCGACCGCCGCCCCGCGCGAAGGCGAGGCCTGGAGCGCCGCCGAACCGCCCAGCGCCCCGGCGATCGCGGCGATGCTCGCCGGGCTGCAGGTGCTGGTCGTCGAGGACCATGACGACTCGCGCGAACTGCTCGCCGACTTCCTGGTCGCCCAAGGCGCATCGGTGCATGCCGCGGCCGACGCCCGCGAGGCCATGACGCGGGTGCGCAGCCTGTCGGCCGACGGGCCGCCGGCGGTCCTGCTCTGCGACATCGGCCTGCCCGGCCGCGACGGCTACGCGCTGCTCGACGAGATCCGCGAGCACGAGCGGCAATCGGACCGGCCGCCGGGCATGGGCATCGCCGCCTTCGCGATGAGCGCGTTCACGCGCGCCGAGGACCGCGAGCGCAGCCTGCGGGCGGGCTTCCTGGCGCACCTGGACAAGCCGCTGTCGCAGGGCGAGCTGATCGAGCACCTCGTCCGGCTGCGTGACGCGTCCGACACGACGGGCGGCGTGCGCCTTCGCGCGCCGCGCTGAGCCCGTCGCGCGGGCCTGTGCGGCGCAGCGGACTCGGCAGAAAGTTCCGTGCCCATCGGCACCAACCCTGCAAAAGCTGCCGACGCAGGGCGCACACCGACGTGGACAGGCGGTTTGCGGGCAATGGCACAGGGCTTGCAGTCTCTGCCGCACTCCCCCACGACAGCACAGACCAGGCAGACCCTCGATGACCGTTTCGCTCCAGATGCGCGCCGGGCACCAGCTCACGATGACGCCGTTCCTGCAGCGCTCGATCCAGCTGCTGCAGCTCGGCTCGCTCGAGTTCCAGCAGCAGGTCCAGGAGGTGCTGACCACCAACCCGTTCCTCGAGACCATCGAGTCCGAGGAGGCGGGCACGACCGACGCCGAGCCGCCTGAGCCCACCGAGGCGCCGACCGAGGAACCCGAGGCGATCGAATCGGCGGGCCTCGACGAGCTCTGGAGCGGCGCGGCGACCGACTACCGCTCCGGCCGGACCGGCGACGACGAATGGGACCCGGCGCTGATGGTGCCGGGCACGCCGACGCTGCGCGAGCACCTGCTGCAGCAGGCGGGCTGTCTGCGACTGTCCGATCGGGATGCGGTGCTCGTGCAGGCGGTGATCGAGGCGATCGACGGCTCGGGCTACCTGACGCAGCCGCTCGATGAGCTGATGACGCTGTGTCCGCTCGATCCGCCCGCCGATCCCGACGAGCTGCGGATCGCGCTGCATCACGTGCAGGCGCTCGCGCCGGCCGGGGTCGCCGCCCGGACCGTCGCCGAATGCCTGAAGCTGCAGCTGCTCGCGCTCGAGGTCGGCGACCATCCGGCCCGCCGCCTCGCGATCCGCATCGTCGACCACCATCTCGAGCTGCTCGCGGCGCACGACTTCCAGCGCCTGCAGCGCGAGCTCGGCTGCGAGGAGTGCGACCTGCAGTCGGCGACCGTGCTGCTGCGGGGGCTGACGCCGCGTCCGGGCGCCGGCTTCGGTGCCGACGAGACGCAGTTCGTCGTCGCCGACGTCATCGTCCAGCAGCACAAGGGCAAGTGGGTGGCGGCCATCAATCCCGAGGTGATCCCGAGGATCCACGTCAGCCGCTTCTACGCGAGCATCCTGAAGGGCGGCCGCGAAGGCGGCGGCTCGCCGGTCTCGCAGCAGCTGCGCGAGGCGCGCTGGCTGGTGCGCAACATCGAGCAGCGCTTCCAGACGATCCAGCGTGTCGCGCAGGCGATCGTCGACCACCAGACCCGCTTCTTCGACTACGGGGCGATGGCGATGAAGCCGCTGACGCTCAGCGAGATCGCCGACAAGGTGGGCCTGCACGAGTCGACCGTCTCGCGCGTCACCAGCCGCAAGTACATGACGACGCCGCGTGGACTGCTCGACTTCAAGCACTTCTTCGGCAGTCACGTCGAGACCGCCGCCGGCGCGCCCTGTTCGGCGACGGCGGTGCGCGCGCTGATCACCGAGCTGGTCGGTGCCGAGGACGCGACCCGGCCGCTCTCGGACATCAAGCTCACGAGGCTGCTCGAGCAGCGCGGCATCCGGGTCGCCCGACGCACGGTGTCGAAGTACCGCGACTCGCTGCAGATCGCGTCGGTGGAGGTGCGGCGCATGTCGCACCGGCCGCACGCCTGAACGGACCGCGGCAGCGGCCGTGCCGGATGCTCAGCCCGGCTGCGTCTCGGGCGTCGTGGGCTCGGCGCTGCCCGATCCGTAGTCGCGCAGCCGGTTGTACAGCGTCTTGAGGCTGATCCCCAGCACGTCGGCGGTCCGTTCCTTGACGCCGCCGCAATGCTCGAGCGTCGCGAGGATCAGCTGACGCTCCACCTCGGCGATGGACGCGCCGACCCGCACGCGCAGCATCGGCGCGCCGTCTGCCGCCAGCTCGGGCGAGAGGGCCGCGCGGGTGGCGCCCGACCCCGAGGACGCACCTTCGTCGGGCAGCTGCGGCCGATCGATGACGATGCCGTCGGACATGATGCACGCCCGCTGGACCACGTTGCGCAGCTCGCGCACGTTGCCCGGCCAGTGGTACTGCTTGAGCCGCTCGATCGCCGCCGGCGAGAACGACTTCGGCCGCCCCTCCGCCGCGCTGATGGCCTCCAGGAAATGCGGCGCGAGCAGCTCGATGTCCTCGACCCGCTCGCGCAGCGGCGGCAGCAGGATCTGGAAGACGTTGAGTCGGTAGTACAGGTCCTCGCGCAGCTTGCCCTGGTGCACCGCCTCGAGCGGCTGCCGGTTGGTGGCCGCGATGATCCGCACGTCGGTCTCGAACAGCTCGTCGGAGCCGACCCGCGAGAACGCGCCGGTCTCGAGCACCCGCAGCAGCTTGACCTGCAGGTCGAGCGGCATCTCGGTGATCTCGTCGAGGAACAGCGTGCCGCCGTGCGCCCGCTCGAAGAAGCCGCGGTGCTGGCGCATCGCGCCGGTGAAGGAGCCCTTCTCGTGACCGAAGAGCTCACTCTCGATCAGCTGCGGCGAGATCGCGCCGCAGTTCACCGCGAGGAACGGCTGCGTGCGCCGCCGCGAGAGTTCATGGACGGTGGCTGCGACCACCTCCTTGCCGGTGCCGCTCTCGCCGACGAGCAGCACGCTGACCACCGTCGGCGCGACGCGCGCGATCTGGTCGTAGACCCGATGCATCGGCTCGGAGCGGCCCCAGAGCTTGCCGAACCGTCCGGAGGTGCGGAACTCCTGGCGCATGCCGGAGATCTCGGCGCGCAGGTCGCCCGGCTGCGCGAGCCGCGACAGCACGCGCTTGAGCTGGGCCACCGCGACCGGCTTGGTCAGGTAGTCGGCCGCGCCGACCCGCAATGCCTGGATGGACGTCTCGAGCGACGCGTGGCCGGTGATCAGCACGATCTCCGCATCGCCGCGCAGCTCGGTGTCCTCGAACAGGTCCATGCCGCTGCCGTCGGGCAGCCTCAGGTCGAGCAGCACCACCTGCGCCGGCATCATCACCAGCTGCTGGCGTGCCTCGCGCAGGCTGCCGGCGACCGCGGTGGTGAAGCCTTCGCCTCGCACCACGGTGGCCAGCATCTCGGCCGAGTTGGGCTCGTCATCGACGATCAGGACGTGGGGCATCGGGCCATTATAGGAGCGCACCCGGGCGGCCCTTCGGTGCTCATCGATGCAAGGTTGACGGTGATCACGGGCATGGTCCGTGCTGCGCATCCGAAAGGATGCCTGCCCCGCCGGCACGAGGAGAATCGGTCATGCCATTGGTCTACATGAACAGCTGGGCGAGCCTGGCGCTGAGGGCCGCGGCGCTGGCCGCGTTCGCGCTCGCCACGCTCGGCGGTGCACTTGCCGGCTCGAGCCGTGCCGGCCTCGCCGCCACGGCGGTGCTGCTCGCGGCCAGCGCAGCCCATCCGCTGTCGGTCTCGCTGCGGCTCGGCGGCGGCGCGGCCACCGGGCTGCTCTCGGTCGCGGAAGGCGTGGTCGCCCTGGCGCTCGCGGCGATGCTCGGTCTCGCCGCCGCATCCGGGGCCGACGGCGCCGCATACACCGGCGCGCTCGCCGTACCGCTCGCGATGGCGCTTGCCGCGGTCGCGCTCGCCGCCGGTGCCGCTCAGCACGGACTCGCCCGGCACTCGAACGGCGGACGCGGCTCGAAGCTGCCGATCACGATCGCGGCCGGTTCGGCCGGGGTCGCGCTGCTGGCCGCCCTGCAGTCGGATGCGGTCGCCCGCGCCGACCTGCCGCTCTCGCCGCTGCTGGGCGTCGCAGCGCTCGCGCTCGCGCTTTGGATCACCCAGTGCGCGCTGCGCCTGCGCCGGGGGCGTCGCAGCGCGGCGCGGGTCCGCCTTCGGGACCTTGCGCTAGCCCGTCCGGCATCGGCGCCGGCGGTGTCGCGCCGCCTGCATCCGGCTGCGCAGTGGTCGTGACGATCGATGCGCGGCGGCCGGCCTCGCGCAGCGGCCCGCGCTCGGCCAGCACGCGCAGCACCTCGTCCGGATCGGCGGGCTTGGTCAGGTGCAGGTCGAAGCCGGCCTCGCGGGCCGCCTGCCGGTCGCGTTCGCGCCCGTAGCCACTCACGGCGACCAGCAGCAGGGCGTCGCCCCAGGGCTCGGCGCGCAGGCGCCGGGCCACCTCGTAGCCCGAGAAGCGCGGCAGTCCGAGATCGAGCAGCACGACCTGCGGCGAGAAGCGTGCGGCAGCGTGCAGCGCCTCCTCGCCGTCGTACGCGCAGTCGACCTGGTAGCCCTCCAGGCCGAGCAGCAGGCTCATGCTCTGCGCCGAGTCGACGTTGTCGTCGACGACCAGCACGCGACAGGCGCCGGCCGGCACACACGCTCCCATCGAGTCATGGTTCATCGCGGTCCTCCCGATCGGAGCGGGATCGCGTCGTCCGCTCATGAAGGCGGCCTGGCGTGGATCGGTGTGGCGTCGGCCGAGGGGGCGGCCGCACCGTCATCGAACCGGATGAGCAGCGTGTCGCCGACCCGTCCGTCGCCGCTCGCGGCGACACGGGCCCCCTGGGCCTCGATGCTCAGCAGCGCATGGAGCAGATCGAGCGACAGCCGACCGCCCGAGTTGAAGCCGTTCCAGATTGACAGGCCGCCGTCCTCGCCCTCGTCGATCTCGATGCGAAGGACCGGCTCCGCGGACACGCCCTGCAGGCCGAGCACGAGCGGCGCGCCCGGCTGGCCGTGACGCAGCGCGAACGTGCCGAGCATGCGCAAGGCCTCCAGCAGCTCGGCACGGTTCCCCTCGATCCAGCACGGCGCCGCCGCGCACTCGACGCACACGTCCCGGCCCGCGGCCTGCGCCGCCGGGCCCAGCACGTCCGCGCAGGCAGCCAGCAGCGCGCCGAGCTCGATCGGCTCCGTTCGCCCGGCACGCCCGCCGTCGATCAGGCGCAGCACGCGCCCCAGGGTGTCGATCAGGGCGAGCTGCTGGTCGAGCGCACGTCGCAGTCCGCCGAGCGCGCGCTGCGCCGCCTCGGGGCGAGGGGCCGAGTCGGCCGACAGCAGGTGCAGCCAGCCGGTCATCGCATTGAGCGGGTTGCGCAGCTCATGGGTGACCAGGGAGGCGAACTCTTCGCGGGTCAGGCGCGGCGATGGCGCCGGATCGGGTGGAGTCATGTCGCGCCAAACCTCCGAGGTCACGCGCGATTGAACCACATCGGCCTGCGGCGGCGCCGAACGCGCCCGGCCCGGCAGCGCGGGCAGGGTCATGTCCGCGGATGATCGCCGCGGGCCCGCCGCGGGGGGTGGCTCGCCGGGCGGACCGGGCGCTCGGGATGCTCGCCCCGCTGACGGGGGGCGGGCGGGTGGGCGGGGACTGCGGGCATGCGTGATCCTCCTCGACGGGGGGCTCGGGCGAAGGCCGGAACCGGTCGAGACGGGCAGGCAACGGCCGTGCCCGGGGTGCGAGAGGCCGCGGTCCGGCGCCCGACGGGTGAGGACGGGCCGATCCGCGCGGGCCTCCTCGATGCAGGTCCGGGGATGCAGGTCCGTGGAGCAGGTC
>CAIUGQ010000631.1 GCA_903898725.1 uncultured Burkholderiales bacterium
AGCGCGTGCGGGTCAGCGCGACCGACACGGCGCGCGTGCCGAACACGTCGGCGACCGCGGCCTCGTCGGGCTCGGACCTCAACGGCATGGCCGCGCGCAACGCGAGCTTGGTGCTCAAGGAGCGTCTCGCGGCGTTCATCGCGGGCGAATGGGGCACGACGCCCGATGCGGTGCGCTGGCACGACGGTGCCGCGCATGCGGAGGTCGACGGCGCGCCGCGCTCGATCGCGCTGGCCGAGCTCGCGCACCGGGCCTACATGGCGCGGATCTCCCTGTCCGCCCAGGGCTACTACCGCACCCCCGAGATCCACTGGGACGGCGCGGCGTTCCGCGGCCGTCCGTTCTACTACTTCGCCTATGGGGCGGCGGTCGCCGAGGTCGCGATCGACACGCTGACCGGCGAGCACCGCACGCTCGCGGTCGACATCGTCCACGACGTCGGCATCTCGCTGAATCCGGCGATCGACATCGGCCAGATCGAGGGCGGGTTCGTCCAGGGCGCGGGATGGCTGACCAGCGAGGAACTGGTCTGGGACGCACGCGGCCGGCTCGCGACCCACGCCCCCTCGACCTACAAGATTCCCACCGCGGGCGACGTGCCCGCACGGCTTCGCGTCGCGCTGCTCGCCGACTCGCCGAACCGCTCGCCCACCATCCACCGCAGCAAGGCGGTCGGCGAGCCGCCGCTGATGCTCGGGCTCGCGGTGTACCACGCGCTGCGCGATGCGGTGGCCGGGCTCGCCCGGCCCGGCGAGCGTGTCGCGATGACCGCGCCCGCGACACCCGAGGTGGTGCTCGAGGCCGTCCGGCTGGCGCGTGTGCGATGATCGGCCGCCTTCGCTGACCCCGCCATGTCCATCCCCGGATCACGCCTGCTCGAGATCGCCTGCGCCGATGCGCCCGCGATCTGGGTCCGCGTCGAGCACGTGCAGGGCTCGGCGCCGCGTGAGCCGGGTGCCTCGATGCTCGTGCACGCCTCGCACGAGGAAGGCACGATCGGCGGCGGACACCTCGAGCTCAAGGCGATCGCCCAGGCGCGCCGCATGCTCGACACGGGCGAGCGGGCCGCGCTCACCGACTTCGTCCTCGGTCCCTCGCTCGGCCAGTGCTGCGGCGGTGCGGTCGAACTCTCGCTGCGCCGGATCGACGCGCGCGAGACGCCGTGGCTCGAGGCGCTGCGGCCGCTCGACCGTGCCGCGGGCACGGTCTGGCTCGACACGCGCGTCGGTGCCGACGATGCGCCGCACACGCTCGCCTCGCCGACGCGACCGGGCGGTGCCGGCCCCCGACGTCCGGCGCAGGGCGGGCTGCGGCTGGTCTCGGAGGTGCGCGGCGCGCCGTGGGACGTCTGGGTGTTCGGCGCCGGTCACGTCGGCGAGGCGGTGGTGCGTGTGCTCGCCACGCTGCCGCTGCGCGCCACCTGGGTCGACCCGCGCGAGAACCGCTTCCCCGCGGGCCTGCCGGACAACGTCACCGTGCTCGAGTCCGACTCGCCGCAGCACGAGGTCGGCGCCATCCCGCCCGGTGCCGACGTGCTGGTGATGACGCACAGCCACGGCCTCGATTTCGAGCTGTGCCTGGCACTCCTGGAGCGCGACGACCTGGGGCTGATCGGTCTGATCGGCTCCGAGACGAAGGCCGCCAGCTTCCGGGGCCGTCTGACGCGCCGTGGCGTCGCGCCGCGCGCGCTCGCGCGGCTGCAGTGCCCGATCGGTGCCGAGCCACGTGGCACCGGTGAGCGACACACGCTCGATCGCCATCCGGGGGCGATCGCCGTCGCGGTCGCCTTCGACCTGTGGGAGCGCCATCGCGTCCCGGCGCCCGCGGCCGCAGCGCCCGACGGAGCCGGACGATGAGCGAGCGCCTCGCGCTGGCGGGCATCACCAAGCGTTATCCCGCGGTCGTCGCCAACGACGGCGTGTCGCTGCGTGTCGCGCCGGGCGAGATCCATGCGGTGCTCGGCGAGAACGGCGCGGGCAAGTCGACGCTGATGAAGGTCATCTACGGCGCGGTACGACCCGATGCCGGGGAGATCCGCTTCGACGGCGTGCCGGTGACGGTGCGCAATCCGCAGGAGGCGCGCCGGCTGGGCATCAGCATGGTGTTCCAGCACTTCAGCCTGTTCGAGACGGTGACCGTCGCCGAGAACGTGTGGCTGGGGCTGGACCGGTCGCTGTCGCTCGCTCAGGTCGCGGCCCGGATCCGTGCGAAGGCCGGCGAATACGGGCTCGAGCTCGATCCGGATCGGCCGGTGCACACGCTGTCGGTGGGCGAGCGTCAGCGCGTCGAGATCGTGCGGGCGCTGCTGACCGACCCACGTCTGCTGATCCTCGACGAACCGACCTCGGTGCTGACGCCGCAGGCGGTCGAGCGCCTGTTCGTGACCCTGAGGCAGCTCGCCGGCACCGGCTGCTCGATCCTCTACATCAGCCACAAGCTCGACGAGATCCGCGCGCTGTGCAGCGCCTGCACGGTGATGCGCGCCGGCAAGGTCACGGGCGTCGTCGATCCGCGCCAGGAGAGCAACGCATCGCTGTCGCGGCTCATGATCGGTGCCGAGCCGCCGCCGCTGCAGCACCGGCCCTCGCGCGCCGGCGCGGTGGCGCTCGCGGTGCGCGGCCTGTCGCTGCCGAGGCTCTCGCCGTTCGGCGTCGACCTCGCCGACGTGTCGCTCGAGCTGCGCGCTGGCGAGGTGCTGGGCATCGCGGGGGTCTCGGGCAATGGCCAGCAGGAGCTGCTCGCCGCGCTGTCGGGCGAGGATGCGCGGGCGCCCGCCGCCGCGATCGAGCTGCTGGGCGAGGCGGCCGGTCGTGCCTCGCCGCGCCGCCGCCGCGACCTCGGGCTGCACTTCGTGCCCGAGGAGCGCCTCGGGCGCGGCGCGGTGCCGACGCTGTCGCTGGCGGCCAACCTGCTGCTGACGCGGCGCGAGTCGCTGCGCGCCGGCGGCTGGATCGCTCGCGCCCAGCTGGCCGCGCAGGCCGGCTCGATCATCGGACGCTTCCGGGTCAGGGCGGGGGGACCGCACTCGCCCGCCCGCAGCCTGTCCGGGGGCAACCTGCAGAAGTTCATCATGGGCCGCGAGATCGACGCGAATCCGAAGGTGCTGATCGTCGCCCAGCCCACCTGGGGCGTCGACGTCGGCGCCGCCGCGCAGATCCGCGCCGCCCTGCTGGCGCTGCGCGATGCCGGCTGCGCGGTGCTGGTGGTGTCCGAGGAGCTCGACGAGCTGTTCGAGCTCTCCGACCGCCTGATGGTGATCGCCAAGGGGCGCATGTCGCCCCCGGTCGCCCGCGCCGAAGCCAGCGTCGAGCAGGTCGGCGAATGGATGAGCGGGCTCTGGCCGGGCGCGGCCGATGCCGCTGCCGCGGGTTGCGCGGAGCAGGCCGCATGATCGCGCTCGAGGCCCGTCCCGAGCCCTCGCGCGCGCTCGCCTGGCTGTCGCCGCTGATCGCGCTGCTGATCACCGTGGTGGTGGCCGCCGCGCTCTTCGTGGCGCTCGGGCGCGACCCGGTGCAGGGGCTGCGGATGTTCCTGTTCGAGCCGCTCAACGGCGCGCGCGGCGCCAGCGAGGTCGCGCTCAAGTCCACGCCGCTGATCCTGTGCGCGCTCGGGCTCGCGCTGTGCTTTCGCTCCAACGTCTGGAACATCGGCGCCGAGGGTCAGTTCCTGCTCGGTGCGATCACCGGCGGCGGCCTGGCGCTGTACTTCACGGCCAACCAGATCGCGATCGACCGCTGGGCCTTCTTCCCGCTGGTGATCGTCGCCGGGGCCGCCGGCGGCATGGTGTGGGCGGGCATCGTCGCGCTGCTGCGCGACCGGTTCAATGCCAGCGAGATCCTCGTCAGCCTGATGCTGGTCTACGTCGCGAACCTGCTGCTGTCGTACCTGGTGTTCGGTCCGTGGAAGGACCCCAAGGGCTTCAACTTCCCGCAGACGATGAGCTTCGCGTCGGGCACCAACCTGCCACGGATCGTCACCGGGCTGCGGATGCACTGGGGGCTCGCCTTCGCGCTGCTCGCCGCCGCGGTGATGTGGGTGTTCATGTTCCGCACCTTCCGTGGCTATCAGCTCCAGGTGGGCGGGCTCGCGCCGGCCGCGGCGCGCTACGCGGGCTTCTCGTCGCGGCGCGCGCTGTGGACCGCGCTGCTGGTGTCGGGCGGCCTGGCCGGCGTGGCCGGGGCGTTCGAGGCGGTCGGTCCGGCCGGGCAGCTCACGCCGCACCTGTCGACCGGCTACGGCTTCACCGCGATCATCGTCGCCTTCGTCGGCCGGCTGCATCCGGTGGGCTGCGTGCTCGGCAGCGTGCTGCTGTCGATGTTCCTGATCGGCGGCGAGCTGTCGCAGTCGCGGATCGGGCTGCCCTCGGCGCTGACCGGCGTCTTCCAGGGCGTGCTGCTCTTCTCGCTGCTCGCCTGCGACACGCTGATCACCTACCGGTTCCGATGGAGCGGCCGCACGGCCGCGCGAGGGGCGGCATCGTGAACGAGATCGCGCTGCTGATCGCCGCGACCCTGTCGGCCGGCACGCCGCTGGCCATCGCCGGACTCGGCCTGCTCATCAACGAGCGGGCCGGCGTGCTCAACCTCGGCGCAGAAGGACTGATGCTGATCGCCGCGGTCGCCGGCTTCGCCGTCGCCTTCCACACCGGCAGCGACACGCTCGCCTTCGCCGCCGGCGCTGCGGCCGGTGCCCTGGCGGCCGCGGTCTTCGGTGTGCTCGTGATCTGGATGAACACCAACCAGTACGCCACCGGCCTCGCGCTGTCGCTGTTCGGTGCGGGCTTCTCGGCGTTCGTCGGCATCGGCTATGTCGGCAAGAAGCTCGCCGAGCGCGCCTCCTTCGAGCTGCCGGTGCTCGCCGACCTGCCGCTGGTCGGCGTGGCGCTGTTCCGCCAGCATCCGATGGTCTACCTGACGATCCTCGTCACCGCCTTCACCGCCTGGGTGCTCTACCGCACCCGCACCGGGCTGGTGCTGCGCGCGGTCGGGGAGTCGCCCGAATCGGCGCATGCGCTCGGCTACCCGGTGCGGCCGATGCGGCTCGCCGCCGTGATGACCGGCGGCGCGCTGTGCGGCGTGTCCGGCGCCTACCTGTCGGTCGTCTACGCGCCGCTCTGGGTCGAGGGCATGGTGGCCGGCCGCGGCTGGATCGCGCTGGCGCTGACCACCTTCGCGACCTGGCGACCGGCACGCGTCTTGCTCGGGGCCTACCTGTTCGGCGGCGTCACGATGCTGCAGCTTCACCTGCAGGGGCAGGGCGTGCAGATCCCGAGCCAGTTCATGTCGATGCTGCCCTACCTCGCGACGATCGTGGTGCTGGTGCTGATTTCGCGCAATCCGACCTGGATTCGGGTCAACATGCCGGCGTCGCTCGGCAAGCCGTTCCACCCGGGGCACTGACGCCCCCCGCGCGCGAGCCACCGCAGCCACCGATCACCTGACCGATCTTCCGACCGATCACCCCCGTTCACCGTTCGCCCCACTCTCCATCCGACGAGAATCCACCAGGAGCCAGGATGAAACACCTCGCACGACGTTCCCTGATGAAGCATGCGGCCCTGTCGGCCGTCATCGCCGCCGCCGCCCTCGCGGGCTGCAGCAAGAAGGAAGAGCCCAAGCCTGCCGCGGCCCCCGCACCGGTCGCTGCGCCGGCGCCCGCCCCCGAGCCGCTGAAGATCGGCTTCGTCTACGTCGGCCCGGTCGGCGACGCCGGCTGGACCTTCGCGCACGACCTCGGCCGCAAGGCGATCGAGGCGAAGTTCGGCGACAAGATCAAGACCACCTTCGTCGAGAAGGTGCCGGAAGGCCCCGACGCCGAGCGCGTGATCCGCGATCTGGTGGCGCAGGGCAACAAGATCATCTTCGCGACCAGCTTCGGCTACATGGACGCGATGGAGAAGGTCGCCAAGGACCATCCGGACGTGAAGTTCGAGCACGCCACCGGCTACAAGACTGCCGAGAACTTCCGCGTGTACGAGGCCCGGTTCTACGAGGACGCGTACATGGCGGGCGTCGTCGCCGGCCGCATGACCAAGACCAACGTGCTCGGCTTCGTCGGTTCGTTCCCGATCCCCGAGGTGCTGCGCAACATCAACGCGTACACGCTGGGCGCGCAGAGCGTGAACCCGAAGATCACCACCAAGGTGGTCTGGGTCAACACCTGGTTCGATCCGCCGAAGGAGAGCGAGGCCGCGCAGTCGCTGATCAACGCGAAGGCCGACGTGCTGCTGCAGAACACCGATTCGACCGCCGTGCTGCAGACCGCCGAGAAGAACGGCAAGTACGCGTTCGGCTGGGACAGCGACATGAGCGCCTTCGCGCCGAAGGCCCACCTCGCCTCGTGCGTGGTGCTGTGGGCGCCGTACTACGAGAAGACGGTCAACGACGTGCTGAACAAGACGTGGAAGACCGAAGTCACGAAGTGGGGCACCAAGGAAGGCATCAACGACTTCGCCAAGGTCGCCGACTTCGTGCCGGCTGAGGTCAAGGCCGAGGTCGAGAAGATCAAGACGGGCCTGAAGGACGGCTCGTTCTCGGTCTTCAAGGGCCCGATCGTCGACAACACCGGCAAGGAGCAGCTCGCCAAGGACGTGGTCGGCGACGACGCGTGGAAGGGCGGGATCAACTTCTTCGTCAAGGGTGTCGAAGGCCAGATCCCGAGCGGCAAGTAAGGCACGATGATCGAGGCCACGCACTGGCATCCGGTCGCGCAGGTCGAGGACCTGCGCGACGGTCCGCTCGCCGCGACGCTGCTCGGTCACGAGCTGGTGCTCTGGCGCGACGGGCGGGGTGTCGCCCATGCGTGGTCCGATCGCTGCCCGCATCGCGGCGCCAGCCTGTCGCGCGGGCGGGTGGTCGCGGAGCCCGACGCGCCGGGCGGGGCGCGGCTCGAATGCCCGTACCACGGCTGGACGTTCGACGCCGATGCGGGGGTCGCCCGGATTCCGGCGCTGCCGGGGTTCACGCCGCCCGACGGGCACCGGGCGCAGGCCCATGAGTCACTCGAGCGGAATGGACTGATCTGGGTCCGGCTCGAGCCGGGCGGCCTCGAGCCGCCCGCGTTCGCCGCCGAGACCGATGCTCGCCTGCGCAAGGTGAACTGCGGCCCGTACGAGGTCCAGGCCAGCGCGCCGCGCGTCCTCGAGAACTTCCTCGACATGGCGCATTTCGGGTTCGTGCACGAGGGCAGCCTCGGCGATCGCGAGCATCCCGAGATCCCCGACGACCGGGTCGAGGACACGGCCACCGGCATGCTGGCCACCGGCTGCCGGGCCTGGCAGCCGGTCTCCAGCATCCATGCCACCGGCGGCGCCATGGTCGACTACACCTACGAGGTCGTCGGCCCCTACACCTGCGTGCTGACCAAGGCTCCCGAGGCCGCGCGGGTGGCGATCGCCGAGTTCCGGGAGTCGATCGCGCTGTTCGTCTGCCCGACCGGTCCGGAGTCCTGCCGGGTCTGGATCCGCATGGCGATGACCGACTTCGAGTCGCCCGATGCGGCGATGCGCAGCTTCCAGGACCGGATCTTCG
This sequence comes from uncultured Burkholderiales bacterium, assembly GCA_903898725.1. Lineage (GTDB taxonomy): Bacteria > Pseudomonadota > Gammaproteobacteria > Burkholderiales > Burkholderiaceae_E > UBA4615. The sequence goes on from CAIUGQ010000631.1 coordinate 7,530, forward strand.
GCGAGGACCTGCCGGTGGTCGAGTCGCAGCGCCCGAAGCGCCTGCCGCTCGATCCGCGGGCCGAGCTGCACAGCGCGGCCGACAAGGCGTCGGCCGCCTACCGCCGCTACCTCAGGCGGATCGGCGTCACCTTCGGGACCTGCTGAGCGCGTCGCGGCCACGCCGGCCCCGCCAGGCGACCACCAGGATCAGCGTCGCCAGTGCCAGCGTGACGGCGTTGGCGAGGATCACCGGCCAGGCGCCGGTCAGCACGCCGTAGAGCAGCCACAGCGCGACGCCGGCGGTGAAGAGCGCATACATCTTCAGCGACACCCCGTCGGCGCTGCCGCTGCGCAAGGTCAGCAGGGCCTGCGGGACGAACGAGACGGTGGTCAGCGTGGCGGCGACATAACCGACCAGCTCGGGGTGAAGCGATTCGAGGCTCATCGACGGATCCGGGGGCGGTCGGGGGGCGTGAGGCCGGCCGGAGGGCGGCACAGCCCGCATGGTGCCACCGGTGCCGCCGCCCTGGACCGCCGTACCCGGTGCCGGCGCGATCGACGGGCCGCCGACCGTGTGGCGCACAAGCGGTCGAACTCCGGGGCGCCGAGGGGGAATGCGGGTCCGGATGCAAGGCTGGGCTAGCATGCGCGACGAAAGCGTCCATCCCCTTCTCGGGAGTCACGGTCCATGAAACGCATTGCCCTCTTTGTCCTGACCAACCTCGCGGTGATGCTGGTGCTCGGCCTCGCCGTGAACCTGCTCGGCCTGAACGGGTTCCTCAGCGCCAACGGGCTGAACCTCGGGCAGCTGCTCGGCTTCTCGCTGGTGATGGGCTTCGGCGGCGCGATCATCTCGCTGCTGATCAGCAAGCCGATGGCCAAGCGCTCGGTCGGCGCGGTCGTGATCAACGACTCGCAGGATCCGACCCACATGTGGATCGTGCAGACCGTCGCCCGCTTCGCCGACAAGGCCGGCATCAAGATGCCCGAGGTCGCGATCTACGAGGGCGAGCCCAATGCGTTCGCCACCGGCGCCTTCAAGAACTCGGCGCTGGTCGCGGTGTCGACCGGCCTGCTGCAGTCGATGCAGCGCCAGGAGGTCGAGGCGGTGATCGGGCACGAGGTCGCCCACGTCGCCAATGGCGACATGGTCACGATGACGCTGATCCAGGGCGTGATGAACACCTTCGTCGTGTTCATCTCGCGGGTGGTCGGCTACTTCGTCGACAAGGTCGTGCTGCGCAACCAGAACGACGGCCCGGGCATCGGCTACTACGTGACCACGGTGGTCATGGACATCCTGCTCGGCGTGCTGGCCGCGATCATCGTCGCCTGGTTCTCGCGGCAGCGCGAGTTCCGTGCCGATGCCGGCGCCGCGCAGCTGATGGGCCGCAAGGAGCCGATGATGGGCGCGCTCGCGCGTCTGGGCGGGCTCGACCCGGGCGAGATGCCGAAGACCGTGCAGGCGATGGGCATCAGCGGCCGGCCGAGCGGCATCATGGCGCTGTTCTCGACGCATCCGCCGATCGAGGAACGCATCGC
>CAIUGQ010000632.1 GCA_903898725.1 uncultured Burkholderiales bacterium
GTCGAGCAGACCGTGGTCGATGGACGCATGGTGTACGACCGGGCGCGCGACGGCGAGCCGCAGGTGCCGTGAGGACGGGGCCGATGCACGAGGCCGCAGCTGCCGGTGCCGCGACGAGGGCACGCCGGGTGCCCAGGGAGAACACACGATGAGTCTCGAAGACGATCGCGGCCTGCCGCTGTCCACCACGTCCGCCGCCGCGCGCGACGCCTATGTCGACGGCGTCGGGCGGCTACTGTGCGCGCGGCCCGGCATCGAGGCCGCGCTCGGCCGCGCCATCGAGGCCGACCCGCGTTTCGCGCTGCCGCACGCGGCACTCGCCCGCGCACATCAGGCGCATGGGCGCGGGGCGGCGGCGCGCGCGTCGATCGCCGAGGCGCTCGCGCTGTCCGAGGGGCTGCCCGAGCGCGAGCGCGGCCATGTGCTCGCGCTCGAACGCGTCGTGCTCGGTGATGCCGCCGGTGCGCTCGAGGCGATCCGCGCGCACCTCGCGCGGCATCCGCGCGACCGCATGGTGATGGCGCCGTGCGGCGGCGTCTTCGGGCTGTTCGGCTTCTCCGGGCTCGCCGGCCGCGAGGCCGCGCTGCGCGCCTTCCTCGAACCCTTCGAGGCCGCCTGCGGCGACGACTGGTGGTACCTCGCGACACGTGCGTTCGCACGCTGCGAGACCGGTGCGCTCGACGCCGCACGCGCCGACATCGACGCCTCGCTCGCCGCGCGGCCCGACAACGCCAACGGCGCGCACATCCGCGCGCACGTCGACTACGAGTGCGGCGAGGACGCCGCCGGCCTCGCCTGGCTGCGCGACTGGACCGCCGACTACCCGCGCGACGGCATGATGCACGGCCACCTGCACTGGCACATGACGCTGGCCTCGCTCGCGCTCGGCGACACGGCCGGCGCCTGGTCGCTCTACGACACGTGCGTGCGCAGCGCCTGGGGCCCGCCGCTGAACCTCGTCACCGACGCGACGTCATTCCTGCTGCGCGCCGAGTTCTGCGGGACGCCCGCGCCCGAGGGCGCGTGGCGCACGCTCGCGGGTGTGGCCGCCGAGCTGTACCCCCAGACCGGCGTCGCCTTCGCGGATGCACACGTCGCGCTCGCGTTCGCGATGGCCGGCGACGAGGCGGGCCTGGCCCGCGTGCGCGACGGCGCGCGCGGCCCCGCCGCCGACGTGGTGGCTGGCTTGGCCCGCGCCTTCGACGCCTACGCCCGCCGCGACGACCGCGCGGTGCTCGCGCACCTGCTGCCGCTGCTGCCCGAGCACGAGCGCATCGGCGGCAGCCGCGCACAGCGCGACCTGCTCGAGCAGCTCGCGGTGGTCGCGCAGCGGCGGGGTGCGATCGCAGGGTGGCAGCCGCGCGCGGGGCGGGCGTTGCCGCCTCACTTCATTAACCGCGCCTCATAGAACGCCAGCGCCGGGCTGCGGATCGGCAGCGCCTGGAAGTGCCCGAAGCCCGCGTCGCGCGCCCGCGCCGCCGCACGCGCCGGCCCCCAGCACGCGCCCAGCCCCGGCCCGCCCTGCGCGAGCGACTGCGGCACGCAGTGCAGACAGCTGATGCCGTAGAGCATCCGCGCGAACGGGTTCGCGAGGTTGCCCGCCAGCGTGTCCTCCACCTTCGGCTCGACCATCAGGTAGGTGCCGCCCTCGGCCAGCGCGCCGCGGATCGCGCGCAGCGCACGGTCCGGGTCGGGCAGGTCGTGGATCACGTCGAACGTGGTGATCAGGTCCCAGCGGCCATCGGCCGAGGGCGCGCGCGGCATCGACTCGGCCGGCGCCACCACGAAGGACACCCGGTCCGCCAGCCCCGCCTCGCGCGCATAGCCCTCGGCGATCGCCACCGAGCGCGCGTCCAGGTCGAGCCCGACCACCCGCGCCGACGGGAACGCGCGCGCGATCGTGATCGCCGCCACCCCCGTGCCGCAGCCCACGTCGATCGCGCAGCCGCCCGCCTGCAGCCGCGCGACCACCTCGGGCATCGTCGGCAGCCAGGACGTGGCCAGCCGCTTCTCGTAGACCGTGCGGTTCATCCGCTCCAGCCCCACCGGCAGGTCCGCACCGAACTCCGCGAACGACACCCCTTCCCCCACGCGGAACGCCTGAGCGAGCTTGGGCGCGATGGCCGTGACGTTCGGGATCGCGCGCAGCAGCCCGCCCAGGTAGTACTCCGAGGCCGGGTCCGCGAGGAACTGCGCATGCTCGTCGGGCAGCAGGTAACGGTCGGCGGCCGCGTCGTGCTCGACATAGCCCGCGCCCACCATCGCCGCCAGCCACTCCTCGACATAGCGCGGATGCACGCCCGCGCGCTCGGCCAGCACCGCCGCCGACAGCGGCCCCGCGCCCGCCATCGCGCGGAACAGCCCCGCCTCGTCGCCGACGTACGCCAGCGCCGCGGCCATCGCGGTGCCGACGTCACCGACCAGCTTCAGCATGAAGGCCTGCGAGCGCTGCCTGTTCATCGTGTCGTCTCCTCGTTCGGGTGCGCGGATTGCGCGCCGGGCCGACAGTGAAGTCAAGCGCGCGGCCGGGGCGATCCCGGGCCGCCGTCGCCCGAGTGCGCCAGAATCGCTGTCCCGAGCCGCCGCACGCATGGACGACACCGCCCCCCTCACCCACCACGAGATCCTCGCGCTCGTCGAGCCGTTCGCGCGGCGCGGCCGGCGCGTGGACCTCGCCGCGAGCGACCGCGTCGCACGCCGCATCGCGTTCCGCCCGAACGAGCACGCCGCGCGCGAGGCCGTGCCCGCGCACCGCGAGACCCTGTCGCTCGCGCAGCAGCCCACCGGCGGCTGGCAGCTCGTGCGCACGCTCGAGACCGCTGGCGACGGGCCGGTCGCGCGGCTGCAGGTCTCCGGCCCCGAGCCCGGCGTGCTGCTCGCCCGCATCGAGGCCGTCGACGCCGCGCACCAGCTCGAGCGCGGCCCGGGCTGGGTGCTCGCGATCGAGCATCGTCTCGAAGGCTCGGCCGCCCTCCCCGACGAGCCCGCCGCGATGGCCGCCTCGCGCGGGATCGTGCACGCGGGCGGCCTGGTGATGACGATGAAGGTGCCCACGGTGAGCGGCATCTCGGCGGAGATCGCGATCGTGCGCGAGGCGCGCGGCCTGGGCGGCGCGGCCACCGGGCCGCAGGACGCAGGCGACGACGCGCACGCGACGCGGGCCCCCGGCCACGCCCTCGCCGAGCTCCCCGACGACCTCCTCGAAGTCCTCGGCCGCGGCTGGGCTCGCCTCGATGCCGGCCCCAGCGGCTGGACCAGCCACACCGGCCTCGGCGGCCGCGGCACCACCCGCTATCGCGACGCCGAGGCCCGACTGCGCCGCGCCGCCGCGCACCTCGCCCGCACCTTCTCCGAGCCGCCCGCGCGCTATGCCGAGCGCCTGCGCGCCGCGCGCTGGTCCGTCGCCGCGCGCCGCAGCGTGCCCCTCACCGCCGTCGTCGCGCTGGTGGGCGCCGCCGCCCTGTTCCCCAGCCTCGGCCTGTCGCGCGAGTCGCCTGTCTGGATGCTGATCTTCAACGCGCCGCCGCTGCTGCTCGCGCTCTTCTTCAGCCTGCGCGAGATGCCGCGCATCACCCTGCCGCGCGCGCCGCGCCGCGTGCGCGACGATGCGTGGCGACCGATGCCGATCGATTCGACCCCCACTCCCGCAGAGCCCCGCTGACCGATGTCCGCCAACCCGATGAACGTCCCCCCGATGTCGATCGCCGCGGCCCGTGCCGCGCTGATCGAGCAGTACGCCGACCCCGTGCTGCGCCGGCGCGCGACCATGCTCTGGGGCACGCGCGGCGTCGGCAAGTCGTCCGTCGTGCGCCAGGTCGCCGAGCACCACCGCGTGCCGCTGGTCGACCTGCGCCTCACCACCATCGAGCCCGTCGACCTGCGCGGCGCCATCTACGCCGACGACACCCGCGGCCGCACCGTGTGGTTCCCGCCCGAGTTCCTGCCCGCCCCCGACGACCCCGCCGGCCTGCTGTTCCTCGACGAGCTCACCGCCGCCGACCCGCGCCTGCAGGTCTCCGCCTACTCACTGATCCTCGACCGGCGCGTCGGCAACTACCGCCTGCCCGAGGGCTGGATGGTCGTCGCCGCCGGCAACGCCAGCTTCCACGGCGCCGCCGTGCACGACATGGGCACCGCGCTCGCCGACCGCATGTTCCACCTCAACGTGCAGACCGTCGTCGACGCCTTCCTCGTGCACGCCGTCGAGCGCGGCTTCGCGCCCGAGGTGATGGCCTACCTGCGCACCCGCCCCGACCGCCTCGACGACACCGAGACCCAGCTCGCCGGTGACCACCTCGTGGGCGCCAGCCCCCGCGGCTGGGAGGACGTGTCCGACGTGCTCAAGTCCGGCGTGTCCGAGGGCGTCAAGCGCACCCTCGTGCAGGGCCGCATCGGCGCGGCCAACGCCGCCGAGTTCTTCGGCGTGCTGCGCGAGCTGCGTGCGTCCGTCGACGTCGTCGCACTCCTCGCCGCACGCGCGGGCCCCGACACCGCGGCGCGCCTGCCCGCCTCCCTCGACGGCCTGTACGGCATGGTCTACGGCCTGCTCGGCGCCGCCAACGACGAGGCGACGATGGCGCGCGCGCTGGAGATCGTCGACCAGCTCCCCGACTGCCCCGCGCGCGAGCCCCTGCCGATCCGCGAGGCGCAGACGCTGGCGATGGAGCTGCTGATGCAGCGCGCGCTCGAGCGCGGGCTGGAGACGGCGGTACTCGACAGCGCTGCGTATCGACGGCACCTCGAGCGGCGCGCGGGCTAAGTGCGGCGCGTGAACGGCGTGGCAGCACGACGCGTACGACGCGGCGTGGCGGATGTCGAGGCGGCGCGCGCTCATGCGTGAACGCGCCCCCTTCGAGCACCGCGGCACCCGCGCCGTCGAGCGGATGGTCGAGCACGCGCCGTCCAGCGGCGGCCTCGCGCTGTGGGTGCGGCATGTCGACTTGCCGGCGGACACCGACCGCCGCAGCAGCGCCGGCGGCA
>CAIUGQ010000633.1 GCA_903898725.1 uncultured Burkholderiales bacterium
CCACGCCTCGGTGGCGGCATCGGGCATCGCGGCGCAGCCGGGCAGCAGCGGCGCCGCGGCGACGATCACCGTGCCGGAGCCGATCACGCGGATGAAGCGGCGGCGACCGGGGGCGGCGGACGTCGACGGAAGGAGGGCGGGCGCGGGCCGGGCGCGGCAGTCATCCATGGGGACCTCTGTAGTAAACAGGTTAACGATATGGGGATAATCGTTAACCGGTTTATCAAAGTCAACCCGGGATGTTCCGATGACATCGGCCGGTCCGATCGGCCTGGTCGATATTTCCGGTTGGCCCGCGCGGCCTGTGCCTGCGAGCATCCGGTCATCCCCTCATCGATCCGAAGGAGCCCGCAATGAAGATCGCCACCTACGGCACGATGCACCTCGGCGTCGCGTTCGGCGTCGCCTACGCGCTCACCGGCAGCGTGCGCCTGGCCGGCACGATCGCGCTGGTGGAGCCTGCGGTGCAGACCGTCGCGTACGCCCTGCACGAGCGTGCATGGCGCGATCCCGCGGCGCTGCGGGCCCGGCTCGCCCGCGTGTTCGGTGCGTCGGGCGCCGCGCGCGGCGCCGGTCAGCGAGCGGTCAGCCGAGCGTGACCCGGCCTGCCGGGGTCTCGAAGGTCGCGGCGAGGCCGGACGCGCCCTCGCGCTCCACCCATTCGAGCGGCACCGGCGCGCTGACCTGCGGGCGCCGCTCGATCACCGCCTTCGGACCGCGGATCGTCAGGCCCGCGAGTCGGACACCCGCATCCGGCAGGCGGGCGGTCGGATGCTCGGTCATCGGCACGTCCCACTGGATCACCGTCGGCAGCAGCCCGTCGCCGGGCGGATGGCCGCCGGTGGGCACGGTGATCCGCCAGCGCAGGCTGCCGCGGGTCATGGGGACGATCGTCCCGGGGAGGTACTTCAGCGTGCCGAGCGAGCGCTCGAGGTCGTCGCTGCGCACCAGCCAGTGCACCAGCACCGGCGCCTTCTTCAGTCTGGCGCGCATCGCCGGATCGTCGAGCATGAAGGGGCGCGGCGTCTTCGGTTCGGGCTGCGACGCATCCGGGGCGATCAGCTCGAAGTAGACGCCGCCGCCGAGCTGCAGCAGGCGGTTGTGGGTGCCCCAGCCGGGGTGCTGGCCACCCGGCGCGAGCGGCACGCCGAAGCGCTCGCGCAGCCAGGCCTCGCCCTCGTCGAGATCGAGGCAGGCGACGACGATGTGATCGAGTTCGAGCATGGCGGCACCGTGTGTGGGGTCGCGGCGATGGTAGCCGACGGCCGGTGCTCGGTCGACGGGGCGCCCCGGTAGAATGCCGCGCCATGCTGACCGAACACAGACTCCGACTGACTCAGGCCTTCGAGGCGGCGGCGCGCACGCTGGCCGAGGCGAGCGGCGACCCCGCGGCCGTCGAGGCCGCGGCCCGCGCGCGCGCCACGCTCGAGCGTCCGAAGCAGGCCGGCCACGGCGACCTCGCCTGCAGCCTCGCGCTGCAGGTCGCCAAGCCCCTGCGGCGCAATCCGCGCGAGGTCGCGCAGGCGCTGATCGACGCGGTGCTCGCCTCCGAGGCCGGCAGCCTCGTCGAGTCCGCCGAGATCGCCGGGCCGGGGTTCGTGAACCTGCGGATCGCCGCCGCGGCCAAGCGCGAGGTCGTGGGCCGCGTGTTCGCCGCCCGCGAGGCCTTCGGCCGGCAGTCGGACGGCTCGGGCCGCCAGGTCGTGGTCGAGTTCGTGTCGGCCAACCCGACCGGGCCGCTGCACGTCGGCCACGGCCGCCAGGGCGCGCTCGGCGACGCGATCGCCGCGCTGCTCGAGGCCTGCGGCTGGCAGGTGCAGCGCGAGTTCTACTACAACGACGCGGGCGCGCAGATCGGCAACCTCGCGCTGTCGGTGCAGGCGCGTGCGCGCGGCATCGCGCCCGACGACGAGCGCTTCCCGAAGGACGGCTACCGCGGCGAGTACATCGCCGACATCGCCCGTGCCTACATGGCCGGCGAGACGGTGTCGGCGCTGCGCGTGGAGCCGGTCACCGGTGCGCGCGATCCCGAGGACCTCGACGCGATCCGCGCGTTCGCGGTCGCCTCGCTGCGCCACGAGCAGGACCTCGACCTGCAGGCCTTCGGCGTGCGCTTCGACGTCTACTACCTCGAGTCCTCGCTGTACACCGAAGGTCGCGTCGCCGCGGCCGTCGCGGGGCTGACCGCGGCCGGTCGCACCTACGAACTCGACGGCGCGCTGTGGCTGCGCTCGACCGAGTTCGGCGACGACAAGGACCGCGTGATGCGCAAGTCCGACGGCACCTTCACCTACTTCGTGCCGGACGTGGCCTACCACGTGACGAAGTGGCAGCGCGGCTTCGGCAAGGCCATCAACGTGCAGGGGTCCGATCACCACGGCACGATCGCCCGCGTGCGGGCCGGTCTGCAGGGACTCGGCGTGGGCATCCCTCAGGGCTTCCCCGACTACGTGCTGCACAAGATGGTCACGGTGATGCGGGGCGGCGAGGAGGTGAAGATCTCCAAGCGCGCGGGCAGCTACGTGACGCTGCGCGACCTGATCGAGTGGTCGGGGGGCATCGCCGCCGACGGCACGCCGCCCGAGGGGCTCGAGCGCGAGGACGCGCTGCGCCGCGGCCGCGACGCGGTGCGCTTCTTCCTGATCTCGCGCAAGGCCGACTCGGAGTTCGTCTTCGACGTCGACCTCGCGCTGTCGCGCTCCGACGAGAACCCGGTCTACTACGTGCAGTACGCGCATGCGCGCATCTGTTCGGTGCTCGCGCAGTGGGCGGCGAGCGCCTCGGGCGCCGATCCGGCCACCCTCGAGGGCGCGGACCTCGCCCCGCTGTCGGGGGCGCGCGAGTTCTCGCTGATGGCGCGGCTGGCCGAGTATCCGGACGTGCTGAAGGCGGCTGCCGACGAACTCGCGCCGCATGCGCTGGCCTTCTGGCTGAAGGACTTGGCGGCCGAGTTTCACGGTTACTATAACGCCGAGCGGTTCCTGGTCGACGATGCGCCGCTGCGCTCGGCGCGTCTCGCGCTGCTGCTCGCGACGCGGCAGGTGCTGCGCAACGGCCTCGCGCTGATCGGCGTGTCGGCCCCGGAACGCATGTGAGGCGCGGGCGATCCCGATGAGCACGAAGCGCAAGAAGCGGCGGTCCCGCAACGGCGGCGGCACGCTGCTCGGCATCCTGGTCGGGCTGCTGGTCGGCCTCGCGATCGCGGTCGCGGCCGCCCTCTACATGACGAAGTCGTCGGTGCCCTTCGTCGACCGGGTCAAGCGCCCGCCCGATCGGCCGCTGGCCGACCCCTCGAAGGGCGGCGAACTGCCCGATCCGAATCGCGCGTTGCAGAAAGGAAAGGGCGGCAACGGCGACCCAGCTCCAGCCGTGGCGGTGCCGATGACGCCCGCGCCCGGTGCGCCGCCGACTTCGGCCCCGAGCACGACCCCGGGCACGGCGGCCCCGGCCGCGGTCGGCACGCCGCCGGCCGCCGTCACGCCGCCGACGGCACCGGCTGCGGACCCGGCGCCTGCGGCGGACAAGTCCGCGTACCTGCTGCAGGCGGGCGCGTTCAAGGGTCAGGAGGACGCCGAGAGCATGAAGGTCAAGCTCGCGCTCATCGGCTTCGAGGCCCGGATCGTGACCGCCGAGGTCAACGGCGTCACGTTCTACCGCGTTCGGGTGGGGCCCTACGCCCAGATCGAAGACATGAACCGGGCACGCAGTCGTCTCGCCGAGAACGGCATCGAGGCGTCGGTCGTGCGGCAGCGATGAGGACAACGCCATGAAACGCATCACCCGTCGGGAATTCGTCGCAGCGGTCGGCATCGCCGGCATCACCGCCGGCGCGCACGCGCAGCAGGGCACGGGCGAGGGCCACGAGTTCCGCTCGGTCAAGCCGCCGGCCCCCTCCGAGGCGCCCGCAGGCAAGGTCGAGGTCATCGAGTTCTTCTGGTACGGCTGCCCGCACTGCTATTCGCTCGAGCCCGTGCTCAAGGACTGGCTCAAGCGGCTGCCGCCCGAGATCGCGTTCCGCAAGGTGCACGTGCCCTGGCAGGTCCAGGCGCACCAGCAGCTCTACTTCACGCTCGAGACGATGGACCGCGCCCAGGCGCTCGACGACAAGGTCTTCGCCGCGATCCACGCCGAGCGCAACAAGCTCGACACGCCCGACGCGATGGCCGACCTCGTCGCCAAGAACGGCGTCGACCGCAAGCAGTTCCTCGACACCTACGGCTCGTTCGGCGTGCGCACCCGCATGCAGCGGGCCACGCAGCTCGCCGCCGCCTATCAGGTCGACGGCGTGCCGATGCTCGGCGTCGGCGGCCGTTTCGTGACCTCGCCGTCGATGACCGGCTCGAACCCCGCGGCGCTCAAGGTCGTCGAGCAGCTGGTCGCCCGCATCCGCAAGGGCGCCTGACGCCACGCGGCCCGGGCGGGGCCGGCACGCCATGCGCGTCTTCCTCACCGGCGCCTCGAGCGGGCTGGGCGAGGCGATCGCCCTCGAGTACGCGCGCCGTGCGCCCGGGGCGGTCATCGGCCTCGTCGCCCGCCGCCGCGATGCGCTCGAGGCGCTGGCCGGCCGCCTCACCGGCGTCACCGCCGTCCCCTACGCGCTCGACGTCACCGACCGCGCGGCGCTCCACGCGGCGGGCAGCGACTTCGTCGCCCGCTACGGCGCGCCCGACGTCGTCATCGCGAATGCCGGCATCAACGGCCCGACACTGACCGGCACGCCCGGCGACGACGAGAGCTTCGAGCGCATCCTGCGCACCAACGTGGTCGGCGTCTTCGACACCTTCGCGCCCTTCGTCGAATCGATGCGTGCCCGGCGCTCGGGCACGCTGGTCGGCATCGCGAGCGTCGCGGGCATCCGCGGCATGCCCTCGCTCGGCGGCTACTGCGCCTCGAAGGCGGCCACCATCGCGTACCTCGAGAGCCTGCGGCTCGAGCTGCGCCCGAGCGGCCTGCGCGTCGTGACGATCGCGCCCGGCTACATCCGCACGCCGATGACGGCGCGCAACCGCTATCCGATGCCCTTCCTGATGGATGCCGACGCGTTCGCCGTCCGTGCGGCCGATGCGATCGCGCGCGGCCGCAGCTTCGCGGTGATCCCGTGGCAGATGGGCTGGGTCGCGCGGCTGCTGCGGGTGCTGCCGGATCCGCTCTTCGATCTGGCATTCGCCCGCGCGCCGCACAAGCCGCGCACGCCGCCGACGTGAGCGGCGCGCCGCGCATCGTCAGCCTCGTCCCGAGTCTCACCGAGCTGCTGTTCGCCCTCGAGCTCGGGCCGCAGGTGGTGGGACGGACCGGCTTCTGCGTGCATCCGCGCGATGCGGTGCGCGCGGTGCCGAAGGTCGGCGGCACCAAGACCGTCGATGTCGAGCGGATCCTCGCGCTGCGGCCCACGCACCTGGTGGTCAACGTCGACGAGAACGAGAAGCCGACGGTGGAGCGACTGGCCGAGCACGTGCCGAACGTGATCGTCACGCACCCGGTGCGCGCGGCGGACACCCTCGACCTCTTCGAGCAGTTCGGCCGGGCCTTCGATCGCATGCCGCAAGCCGCCCGTCTGAACACGGCATGGCGGGCCGCCCACGACGAAGCGCGGGCGCGACAATGGCGCGCCCTCAGGGTGGTGTACCTGATCTGGAAGGAGCCGTGGATGACGGTCTCGCGCGACACCTACATTGCCGACATGCTCGCGCAGGTCGGACTCGACGTCATCGTGCCGACGTCGGCGCGCCGTTACCCCGAGATCGACTGGGGCGAGTGCCCGCCCGCCGAGGCGGACCTGGTGCTCTTCTCGAGCGAGCCCTTCCGCTTCCGTGAACGCGATGCACATGCGTTCGCCGACGCCCACGGCCTGGACCGCAGGCGCTGTCTGACGATCGACGGCGAGATGACCTCCTGGTACGGCCCGCGCGCGATCGAGGGCCTGCGCTACCTCACGCGGCTGCGCGACGCGATCGAGGAGCGTGCGGCGTGAACCCCGAAGGCTGCAGTTCGATGCGCCGCCACCTCGGCGGCGCGACCTTCCTCCTGATGGCCCTCGCCGCCGGCTGCAGCACCGTGCCGGTCGAGGCGCCGTCGCCCGTCCATCTTCCCGAGGCACCGGTCGTCGTCGAGACGCCGCCGGCGCCGATCGCGCAGCCCCCGGCACCCGCCCCTGCGCCGCCCAAGGTGGCCAAGCCCGTGCGACCGAAGCCCGCGCCGCGGGTGACGCGGGGCGGCGCCTACTACCAGGACGACGGCCCCGGCGACAACCCGCCCGACATGGCCTCGATTCCCGACGCCGTGCCGCGTGCCGAGCCGCTGCACCCCGTCGCTAACCGGCCCTATACCGTCTTCGGCAAGGGCTACGTGCCGAAGCTCGATGCCGTGCCGCTGCGCGAGCGCGGGCATGCGTCCTGGTACGGCCGCAAGTTCCACGGCCGCAAGACCTCGAGCGGCGAGCGCTACGACATGTACGGCATGACCGCGGCGCATCCGACCGCGCCCATCCCCAGCTACATGAAGGTGACCAACGTGCGCAATGGCCGCACGGTGGTCGTGCGGGTCAACGACCGCGGACCGTTCCTGAACCGGCGGGTGATCGACCTGACCTACACCGCGGCCTACAAGCTCGGCTTCGCCGAGGCCGGCAGCGCCGAGGTCGAGGTCGAGATGCTCATGCCGATGGGGCCGCCGGCCAGGCCACTGCAGACCGCCGTGCGTGCCGACGTCGTGGCGCTCGATGCGCTCGATGCCGATGCGGCGGTGAAGGTGTCGGCGATGCCGGTGCCGATGCTCGCGGAGGCCGCCGCCGAGCGGCTGGCCGTCGAGACGGTGATCGACGAGCGTGCCTCGCCCGGGGATCCGGGTGGCACCTGGCTGCAGTTCGGCGCCTTCGCCTCGCGCGACAACGCCGAGGCGACGCGGGCGCGGATCCTGCGCGACCTGCCGTGGTTCGGCGCGCCGGTCGAGCTGGTGGCGCATGGCGAGCTCTGGCGGGTTCGGGCCGGACCGTGGTCGCGTCGCGACGATGCGGCAGCGGCGGCCGAGCGGGTCAGCGCGGCCAGCGCGTTCAAGCCGATTCCGGTGGTCCGCTGAGGGGCCTGCCGGCGCTGCCCGGCTCGCGGGTGTCTTCCCGGGCGGCGGCGACATCGACGGTGGTGTCGGCGTCGGCGTCGGTGTCCTCGGCCTCCTCCTCCTCGGCCTCCTCGCGACCCGTGCGCAACGCGATCGCCCGACGGTAGAGATCGTTCGCGCGCAGCCCGGTGGCGCGCGCGGCGATCCGGGCGGCCTGACGCACCGGCAGCTCCGTGCACAGCGCCTCGAGCAGCGCATCGGCGGACTGCGTGTCCGAGACCTCGGCCGCGGCCGCATCGAAGGCGAGGACGAACTCGCCGCGCCGGTGGTCCGGGTCGGCCGCCAGCCAGCCGGGCAGCTCGGCCGCGGTGCAGCGGTGCAGCTGCTCGAAGCGCTTGGTGAGCTCCCGGCCGACCATCACCGTGCGGTCCGGCTCGAGCGCGGCCGCGAGGTCATCCGCGGTCTCGACGATCCGGTGGGGCGACTCGTAGAGCACGACCACGGCGTCGCTGCGGGCGAGCTGGGCGAGCCGGTCGCGCCGTGCCTTCGGACGCGCCGGCAGGAAGCCCTCGAAGCGGAAGCGCGGCTCGGTGAACCCCGCGACCGACAGCAGCGCGGTGACCGCGGCCGGACCCGGCACCGGGATCACCGGCAGCCCGGCGGCATGCACCGCGGCGACGACGCGGGCCCCGGGATCGCTGATGCCGGGCGTGCCCGCGTCGCTGATCAGCGCGACCGACTGCCCGGCGCGCAGGCGCTCGACGATCGCCTGCGCGGCGCGGGCCTCGTTGTGCTCGTGGCTCGCGATCAGCGTCGGCCGCGCGCCGATGTGATCGAGCAGCACCCGGGAGGTCCGCGTGTCCTCCGCGGCGACGACGTCGACGCCGCGAAGCACGTCGGACGCCCTAATCCCAAGGTCCGAGAGCCGGCCGAGCGGCGTGGCCACCACGTACAATCCGGGCTTGAGCCGCTCCGCGTCGGGGCCGCGCCGCTCGGGGTGTTCAGGGTCCATGCCGTCTCGTCGCGCCGTCGTTCGTGTCGTGCTGCTCGGGGGTGTCGCCGCGCCATTGTGGGTGTCCGCGCAGGGCAGGGCAAACGAGCCCGCCCCGGCGCCCCAGTCGCCGCCCGCCGCAGCCGAGCCCGGGGCCCCGCGGCCGCGTGTGCGCTTCGGCGAGGGCGGTGTCCTCATCGGCCTGCTGCTGCCGCGTCAGGACGGCCCGTTCGCCCGCGCTGCGGCGTCGCTGCTCGCCGGTGTCCGGGCTGCGCACAGCCGCGATGGGGCCGGCGTCGTGGTCGAGGCGATCGAGGTCGACGACCAGGCCGACGAGCTCGCCCTCGCGATGGCCGAGCTCAATGACCGCAAGGCCGCGCTCGTGCTCGGCCCCGTCACGCGCAACGGTGCGACTGCGCTCATCGAGCTCGGCGGCATGGCCGTCCCCACGCTCGCGCTCAACCTGCCCGAGGGCAACCCGCCCGTGCCGGCGCGGCTCTCCTTCTTCGGGCTGGCGATCGAGACCGAGGCGCGGCAGGTCGCCTCGATCGCCTTCGCGCAGGCGGCCGAACGCGCCGGGACACGCAAGCCGCGCGCCGTCGGCGTCACCGTCGCCTCGCCGCTGGCGCGCCGCGGCGCGCAGGCGTTCCGCGATGCCTGGCTCGCGCTCGGCGGCGAGATGCGCGAGCTCGTCGAGTTCACCGGCCCCCGGCCGTCCCGGGACCTGCGTGCGCGTCTGGCGCAGCCGGCGCCGGACGTCGCCTTCCTGTCGATGGGGGCCGAGCAGGCGCGCGTGCTGCGCGGCGCGCTGGGCGCCGAGACAGCGGTCTGGGGCACCTCGCTCGCGAGCATCGGCGGCGGCTCCACCCTTCGCCTGCCCGAACTCGACGGCCTGCGCGTGCTCGAGATGCCGTGGCTGATCGAACCCGACAATCCCGCGGTGATGGCCTATGCCAAGGTGCCCGCGGGCTACAACGTCGAGATGCAGCGACTCTACGCGCTGGGGATCGACGCCTTCCGGGTCGGCCGCCAGCTGATCGCCGGCGACACCACGTTCGAGCTCGATGGCGTCACCGGGCGCCTGCGCTACGACCGGCAGGCGAGTCCGCGCATCGAGCGGCTTGCGGTCCCTGCCGAGTATCGCGCCGGCGTACCCGCCGCGATGACGCCGCCCTGAGGCGTCGATGGTCGCGCCGCGCCAGCGCGAGGGCTTCGATGCCGAGGCGCGCGCCGAGGCCTTCCTCGGCGAGCGCGGCCTGATCCCGGTCGATCGCAACGTGCGATTTCGCGGCGGCGAGATCGATCTGGTGATGCGCGACGGCCAGGACTGGGTCTTCGTCGAGGTGCGGGCGCGTCGCGATGCGCGCTACGGCGGCGCGGCCGCCAGCGTCGGCTGGCGCAAGCAGCAGCGGCTCGCGCTCGCCGCCCAGCTCTATCTGCTGCGCCGCTTCGGGCAGCGCGGCTGGCCGCCCTGCCGATTCGACGTCCTCGCGTTCGAGGCCGGCGAGCCACGATGGATCCGCGGCGCGTTCGAGGCCGCATGAGGCGCGCGCCGAAGGACGGTCCGGCGCGGCCGATATAATCGCGCCGGTCTCGGCGTCGGGCAGTTCGCCCGGTGCGGGACGCGCGAGGAGAACGTTCATGCACCCGAATCGTAGGCTCGTCATGGTCACCGCCGTGCTCGGCTCGACGCTCGCCGCCAGCGGCTGCCTGCCGCTCGCGGCCACCGGCATGGCCGTCGGCGCGATGGCCGCCCTCGACCGGCGCACGGTGGGCGCCCAGACCGAGGACACCGAGATCGAACTGCGTGCGGGCAACCGCATGCCCGACGCGATCAAGGGCGCGCGCGGTGTCGGGATCACCAGCTACAACCGTCGCGTGCTGCTCACCGGACAGGTGCCCGACGAGGCCTCCAAGGCGGACGCCGAACGCGCGGTGCGCCAGGTGCCCGGCGTGCGCGAGGTCTTCAACGAGCTCGAGCTCGGCACGCGGGTGACCTTCTCGACCGCCGCCAACGACAGCGGCATCACCGCGCGCATCAAGGCCGGGCTCGTCGAGCAGAAGGCGCTGAACTCGAACGCCGTCAAGGTCGTCACCGAGAACGGCGTCGTCTACCTGATGGGCCTGCTCACGCAGCGCGAAGGGCCGGCCTATGCCACCGTCGCGAGCCGCGTGTCCGGCGTCCGACGCGTGGTCACGCTCTACGAGTACGTCACCGACGAGGAACTCGCGCGGATCACCGCGCGCTGAGCGACGGCGCCCTCGGCGCCTCGCTTCGGTCTGCGGCGACCGTCAATCGGAACGCGCGGGCGACCCCGCGCCAACTCGATAGTCTTGGTCCCCGATGCGCATCGTTGCGCCCCGGGAATCCAGGATGTCCGCCGGTCTGCTGTCCCTCCTGCTCGTCTTCGCCGTGCCGCTGGTGTGGGTCGCGCTCGCCTACAACCGGCTGGTGGGCCTTCGCAATGCGCTGCGCAACGGCTTCGCGCAGATCGACGTCCAGCTCAAGCGCCGGCATGACCTCGTGCCCGGCCTGGTCGACGTCGCCCGCGCCTACCTGACGCACGAGCGCCAGACCCTGGAGTCGGTGGTCGCGGCGCGGCAGGGCGCGGCCTCCGCTCGGGCGTCGGCTGCGGCCCGCTGGTCGGACGCGCAGGCGATCGAGAAGCTCGATGCCGCCGAGTCGGTGCTGTCCGGCGCGGTCGGTCGGCTCTTCGCCGTGGTCGAGGCCCATCCCGACCTGAAGGCCGATGCGACGCTGGCCCGTCTCACCGAGGAACTGGTATCGACCGAGAACCGGATCGGGTTCTCGCGCCAGGCCTACAACGACTCGGTCACCGACTACAACAACGGCGTCGAGCGCTTCCCGGAGAACCTGGTGGCGGCGGCCTTCTCGTTCCGGCCGGCCACGCTGCTGCAGTCGACCCGCAGCGTCGCCGAGCGCGATCCGGTGGCGGTGACCCTCTAGTGCCGGACCGACTCGAGGCGGCGACTCGCCCGAGGCGTCGACGATGAACTTCGCCCGTCAGCAGGAGCAGGCCGAGCGCACCGCGCGCCGGCTGACCTGGCTGCATGCCTTCGCGAGCACGGCGGTGGTGATCGGCGTCGATGCGCTCGCCACCCTCGTCTGGCACCTGCTGTTCGGGGCGGCGACCGATCCGCCCCACGGCTTCCACCTCGTCAACGTGGGCGTCGTGCTGGTGCTGATCGTCGGCGGCGCGGTGCTCGAGACGGCACGGCTTCGCGAGGACGGTGCGCTGATCGCGCGGCGGCTCGGCGCGGTGCCGGTCGACACGGTCGACGATCCGCTGCACCGGCGGCTGCAGAACCTCCTGGAGGAGCTGGCGATCGCCGCACGCATCGGCGTGCCGCGGGCCTTCGTGCTCGAGGACGAGCCGACGATCAATGCGCTGACCGCGGGCATGGACCGCAACCGCGCAGTGGTGGTGGTCACCCGCGGGGCCCTGGTGCGGCTGACCCGGGACGAGCTCCAGGGCGTGCTCGCCCACGAGGTCTCGCACATCGTCAACGGCGACGTGCGGCTCAACACGCGGCTGGTCGGCATGAACCACGGCCTGCAGTGGGTGGCGCTGTTCGGCCGCTCGCTGCTGGCG
>CAIUGQ010000634.1 GCA_903898725.1 uncultured Burkholderiales bacterium
CCTGTGCCCCCTGTGCCCCCGATGTCCCCGACCTCCCCGATCTCTCTCCGAACGACCCCGCGAGCGAGCCGCCTGCGCCGCCCCCTCGCGACGCTGCTGTGCGCCGCCGCCCTCGTCCTGCCCACCGGAGCCGCGATGGCCATCGAGGAACCCGCGCACACCGTCGTCGAGCGCGACGGCCGCATCGAGCTGCGCGAGTACGCGCCGACGATCGTCGCCGAGACCGTCGTCGAGGGTGACCTGTCGGGCGCGTCGAACCGGGGCTTCCGCACCATCGCCGCGTACATCTTCGGCGCCAACCGCTCGGTGGGCGCCAGCGGCTCCGAGAAGATCGAGATGACGGCGCCGGTGGGCATCGAGCCGGCGTCCGAGAAGATCGCGATGACCGCGCCGGTGAGCGCCGAGCGTCAGGGCAGCGACGCGCTCTCGGGCGAGGGGCGCTGGACGATCCGCTTCACGATGCCGGCCTCGTACACGCTCGCGACGCTGCCGCGACCCGAGAACGCGGCGGTCGTGCTGCGCGAGGTGCCCGGCGGGCGGCACGCGGTGCTGGTGTTCTCGGGCTTCACCGGCGAGGACAAGGTGCGAACCAACACCGCCGAACTGCTCGCATGGATGGCCAGCAAGGGCATGAAGCCCGCCGGCCCGCCGCAGCTCGCGCGCTACGACCCGCCGTGGCAGCTGCCCTTCATGCGGCGCAACGAGATCGTGGTGCCGGTGGCGCGCTGAGGGACACGCTGCAGGACGCGCCAAGGCACGCGCCGAGCGGGCGCGTTCGGGCGCCCGAGCGGCCCCGCGGCCTCACGCGTAACCCGGCGGAGGCGTGAACCCGAAGCCCTCGCGCTCGAGCAGCCCCGCGATCGCCAGCAGGTCCAGGTCGGCCCCGCGCGCGCCGATCAGCTGCGCGCCCACCGGCAGCCCGTCGGCCGCCAGCCCCGCCGGCATCACCGTCGCCGGCAGCCCGCAGACCGCGCCGAAGCCCGCCCAGAACATCTGCGTCGTGGTCGGCTGCGGCACACCGTTGACGTCGAGCATCCGCTCCCAGCGCTCGCCCGTCTGCATGTGCGGGAACGCGGTCGTCGAGGCCGTCGGGCAGAGCATCACGTCGTAGCGCTCGAACCAGCGCATCCAGCCTTCGGTCATCGCCATCCGGCGCGCGTTCCAGTGGTGCCACTCGCGCTGCGACAGCGTCCAGGCGCGCGTGAGCATCGCGGTGTACGACCAGTCGCCGTCGCGCACCCGGGCGCGGCGCTTCGCGGCGTGGGCCACCTGCGCGTCGGTGACCGAGGCGCTGGTCGCCGCGCGTAGCAGCATGAAGTAGGTGTTGTGGTTGTCGGCGAGGTCGAAGGGCAGCGCGGGCGCGAGGTCGACCTTCGCGCCCGCCGACTTCATCGCGCGGGCGAGCGTGGCCAGCACGTCCTGCACGCAGCGGTCGACGTCGGCGCTCGGTGCCGACAGCAGCACGCCCACCCGCAGCCCCTTGAGCGTGCGGCGCTTGGACGGCGCCAGCGCCACCTCCCAGCCCGCCTGCCAGGCCGGGTCCGCGCCCGCGGTCGCCTCGAGCAGCAGCCGCAGGTCGGCCGCGGTGCGCGCGAGCGGGCCGCAGGCGGCGATGTCGCGGTCGTGCACGTAGGGCGGCAGCCCGTGGCCGCGCGAGGGCACGATGCCGATCGTCGGCTTGTGGCCGAACACGCCGCAGTAGTGCGCCGGGTTGCGGATCGAGGCGCCGATGTCCGAGCC
>CAIUGQ010000635.1 GCA_903898725.1 uncultured Burkholderiales bacterium
CGAACTCGCGCGCCATGCGCACCAGCTGCTCGATCTGGCGCACCGTGCTCATCTTTTCGCTGCGGTCCTGTGTCCACAGGTTGTCCTCGATGCCGCAGCGCACATGCAGACCCATGGCCATGCCCATCATGTTGATGGGCAGCACGTTGCGCATCGAGCTCTCGACCGTCAGCACCGCGCCGTCCGGCGTGGCGCGCAGGAAATTGGCCAGGTTGTAGACGTTGGGCGCGTCCATGCCGCCGCTGATGGCGACCCAGTTCATGACCAGCGGGCCCATGTAGACGCCGCGGCGCATCATGCGTTCGACCGTCTCGAAGCTGTTGATGTTGTAGAACTGGAAGGCGCTCTGGATGCCGGCCGCGTTGAGCCTGCGGATGTGCTCCTCGACCCAGTCGGGGTTAGCCGGGACCACCATCTCGCGGTAGGCGCGGTAACCCTCGGGCGTGGCCATCGAGGTGCCGGCGATGTCCGCGTCCTCCATGTGCTCGACCACGTTCATCTGCGTGGAGTTCACCGTCACCGTCACCTGGTCGGGCTTGGGGTCGAGCTCGGCGAGCATGTGGCGGGTGTCGTCCGACAGCCACTTCGCGGCCGCGCCCTCGGTCTCGGGCGCGAAGGAGATCGAGCCGCCGACCTGGATCACCATGTCGGGCACCGCGGCGCGCACGCCGGCGATCAGCTCGTTGAACTTCGACAGGCGCTTGCTGCCGCGACCGTCGAGCTCGCGCACGTGCAGGTGGAGCACGCTCGCGCCCGCCTCGTAGCAGTCGACCGCCTTCTGGATCTGCTCGGCCATCGTGACCGGGATGTCCTCGGGAAAGTCCGAGGGAATCCATTCGGGGCCGTAGGGCGCCGCGGTGATGACGAGGTCGTCCTGGTTCTCGGGGTAGAGGTGGCCGTCGAGGAAGTGCATGGGGTCTCCGGGAGGTCGGTGGATCGGATCGCGCGGATCGGGCGGTCGGGGCTGCAGCGGTGCGGCAGGAAGCGGGCGAGGGGGACGCGCGCCGTCGCGCTCAGATCGGGCGGTCGCCGCGGATGCCGGCGCGCTCCATCCTGCGGTGGCTCGGCGGATAGTCCATGACCGCGTAGTGCTGCGTGCTGGGGTTGTCCCACATCGCCACCGAGTTCGGCGACCAGCGCCAGCGCACCTGGTACTCGGGCACGAAGGCCTGCATCTGCAGGTACTGCAGCAGCTGCGGACCGGCGTGCGTGAAGTCCTGCCCGTAGCGCACGTTGGCCGCGGTGTGGAAGTTGGTGAAGTGCGTGGTGAAGCCGTTCACGAACAGCACGTGCTCGCCGGTCTCGGGGTGCGTGCGCACGACCGGGTGCTCGGCATCGGGGTACTGCGCCTTGAGCGCGAGCCGCTTCTCGATCGGCATCGCCGCACCGAAGGTGGCCTCGATGCTGTGCCGCGCCCGCAGGTCGGCGATCCGGGCCTTCACGTCGTCGGGCAGCCGCGCATAGGCGAGGACCATGTTCGCCCACATCGTGTCGCCGCCGACCGGCGGACACTCGACGCAGCGCAGCACGCAGCCGAAGGGCGGCGCCTCGCGCCAGGTCGCATCGGTGTGCCAGCTGTTCTCGTAGCGATCGTTCGGCGTGTCGGGCGACTTGTAGATGCGCACGAGCCCGGGATGATCCGGGTCGCTGCCCGCCACCGGATGGTCCTCGAGCTCGCCGAAGTGGCGCGCGAAGGCGACGTGCTCGGCGCGGCTGATGTCCTGGTCCCGGAAGAACAGCACGCGGTGCTCGAGCAGCCGCGCGCGCAGGTCCTCCATCATCGCCGGCGAGCGCGACGCGTCGCCGAGGTTCACGCCGCGGACCTCGGCGCCGATCGAGCAGGTCAGCGGCACGACTTCGATGCGATGGATGACGGCGGTCATGGCGAGGGTCAGGACCTGATGTCGACGATGCCGGCCGTCGGCAGGCTGAGGCGCGGAAGGCGAAGGGGCACGGGGTCTCCTCTCGATGGGGGCTGCGCCGTGGAGCCGGCGCATGTCGTGACAGCAGGGTATTGCCGATCCCGCCGACCCGGTTGATGATCCGGGACATCGAATTGTCGAATCGGGACAGCATGGCGGTTGCCCGTCAGGTGGTGCGCAGCGCGAGCCTGCGGGGCTTTGCCGAGCTCGCTCGCGAGCTCGGCATCGACCCGGCGGCCGCGATGCGTCGCGTCGGCCTGCCACGCCGCTGCCTCGACGACCCTGAGACGCCGATCTCGGCGGACGCGGTCGCACGGCTGCTCGAGTCCTGCGCGCTCGAGTCCGGGGCCGAGGACTTCGGGCTGCGGATGTCGAGCACGCGGCACCTGTCGAACCTCGGCCCGCTCGGGCTGGTGCTGCGCCAGGAGCCGACCGGCCTGCAGGCGCTCGAGACGCTGGGCCGCTACCTGAACCTGCTCAACACCTCGCTGGTCACGCGGGTGGAGGTCCGTGCCGGCCTGGTGGTGATCGCCGAGGACGTGCTGCTCGATCGGCCCGGCTCGGCGCGCCAGTCGATCGAGCTCGCCGTCGGCGTGATGTTCCGCGTGCTGCGCGACG
>CAIUGQ010000636.1 GCA_903898725.1 uncultured Burkholderiales bacterium
CCTTCCGATCCGCGCCTCAGCCCGCCTCGGCGGCGCGCCCGGCGGTCTGAGCGACCGCGATCGCGGTCGCGTTCAGCACCCGCCGCATCGTCGCGGCGGGGGTCAGGATGTGCACCGGGCGGGCCGCGCCCAGCAGGATCGGCCCGACGGTGATGCCTTTGCCGCCGGTCACCTTGAGCACGTTCAGCAGGATGTTGGCGGCATCCAGGTTCGGCATGACCAGCAGGTTGGCCGAGCCGGTGATCGAGGACTCCGGCAGGAACTCGCGCCGCACCTCCTCGGAGAGCGCGGCGTCGCCGTTCATCTCGCCGTCGCATTCCACGTCGGGCAGGTTCGTGCGGAACAGTGCCGCGGCGGCCCGCAGCCGGCGCGCGCTCGGACGCTCGCTGCTGCCGAACATCGAGTGCGAGGCGAACGCGACCTTGGGCGTCACCGCGAAGGCGCGCATCTGCTCGACCGCCATCCGCGCGATCTCGGCGAGCTGCTCGGCGTCGGGCTCGTCGTTGACCAGCGTGTCGGTGAGGAACAGCGTGTGCTCGGGCAGCATCAGCGCGTTCATCGTCGCGAAGCAGCCCGCCCCGGGCGCCAGGCCGATGACGTCCTTCACCCGCGAGAGGTGATCGTCGAAGCGGCCGACGAGGCCGCAGACCATCGCATCCGCATCGCCGCGCCGGACCATCATCGAGGCGAGGGTGCTCGCCGAGCGCCGGATCGTCGCCTTGGCCAGTTCGGGCGTGACGCCGCGACGGCCCATCAGGTGCCGGTAGTCCGTCCAGTAGTCGCGAAAGCGCGCGTCGTCCTCGGGGTCGACGACCTCGAAGTCGGTGCCCGGGCGGATCCGCAGGCCGGCGCGCTTGCAGCGCATCTCGATCACCGACGGCCGGCCGATCAGGCTGGCGCGCGACACCAGGCCCTCGTCGATCGAGGCCTGCACCGCGCGCAGCACGCGCTCGTCCTCGCCCTCGGCGTAGACGACGCGCGCCGGGCGCGCGCGGGCGGCGGCGAACACCGGCGCCATGAAGAGGCCGGTGTGGCTGACGAAGCGCTGCAGCGAGCGGCGGTAGGCGTCGAGGTCGGCGATCGGGCGGGTGGCCACGCCCGAGTCCATCGCGGCCTGGGCGACCGCGGGCGCGATGCGCAGGATCAGCCGGCTGTCGAAGGGTTTCGGGATCAGGTAGTCGGGGCCGAACGAGAGCTCCTGACCGGCATAGGCGGCGGCCACCTCGTCTGAGATCTCGGCCTTCGCGAGGTCGGCGATCTGCCGCACGCACGCCTGCTTCATCTCGTCGGTGATCCGCGTGGCGCCCGCATCGAGGGCACCGCGGAAGATGTACGGGAAGCACAGGACGTTGTTGACCTGGTTCGGATAGTCCGAGCGGCCGGTGGCGATGATGCAGTCGGGGCGCACCGCGAGCGCGAGCTCGGGGCGGATCTCGGGTTCGGGGTTGGCGAGCGCGAGGATGATCGGCCGCTCGGCCATCGTGCCCACCATCTCCTGGGTCAGCACGCCGGCCGCGGAGCAGCCGAGGAACACGTCGGCGCCGCGGCAGACGTCGGCGAGCGTGCGCGCATCGGTCTTCTGCGCGTAGCGCTGCTTGGAGGCGTCGAGCTTCTCGCGGCCGGTGTGGATCACGCCCTTGGAGTCGACCATGAAGACGTTCTCGCGGCGGATGCCCAGGCCCACCAGCACGTCGAGGCAGGCGATCGCCGCCGCGCCGGCGCCGGAGACCGCGAGCTTCACGGCGCCGATGTCCTTGCCCACCAGCTCGAGGCCGTTGAGGATGGCCGCGGCCGAGATGATGGCGGTGCCGTGCTGGTCGTCGTGGAACACCGGGATCGACAGCCGGTCGCGCAGGCGTCGCTCGATCTCGAAGCACTCGGGCGCCTTGATGTCCTCGAGGTTGATGCCGCCCAGCGTCGGCTCGAGCGCGGCGATGATCTCGACCAGCTTGTCGGGGTCGCGCTCGGCGAGCTCGATGTCGAAGACGTCGATGCCGGCGAACTTCTTGAACAGGCAGCCCTTGCCTTCCATCACCGGCTTGCCGGCCAGCGGGCCGATGTCGCCGAGGCCGAGGACCGCGGTGCCGTTGGTGACCACGCCGACCAGGTTGCCGCGCGAGGTGTACTCGGCGGCCAGCGTCGGGTCGCGCTCGATCTCGAGGCAGGCGTAGGCGACGCCGGGCGAGTAGGCGAGCGACAGGTCGCGCTGGTTCGACAGCGGCTTGGTCGGGGTGATCGAGATCTTCCCGCGGGTCGGGGCGCGGTGGTAGTCGAGTGCGGCGTCCCGGAGCGCCTGCTCCGCGGGCGACAGGCTGCTGGAATCGGTGGGCATGGCGTCTCCGTGTCTGCGCTGGGGCCGGCCGTCGATTCGGTGCCGGAAGGGTGGGACCCTGCGGCCGGACGCGGATGATAGCGCCACGCGGCGGGTGCGGCGGCATTCCCGACCGGGCCTCGGGGCGGGCGGCGGGCGCGCTGACCGCAGGCCGGACGTTCCGCGAGCCTGTCGTCCGGCTCGCCGCCGCGAGGACGGGGCAGTAGCATGGCGCGCCGCCGGCCCGCCGGGCCATGCGGCACCACGACGACCTTCCGGAGACGCCGTCCATGATCCACGTACTCGCCTTCATCACCTGCCAGCCCGGCAAGCGCGACGAGGTGCTCGCCGCCTTCCGCGCCAACATGCCCGCGGTGCACGCCGAGGACGGCTGCATCGAGTACCAGCCGGTCGTCGACGCGTCCGGCTTCGGCGGCTTCCAGGCGCCGGTGGGGGGCGACGGATTCGTGGTGATCGAGAAGTGGCGCGACGCCGCCGCGCTCAAGGCGCACGCGGCCGCACCGCACATGGCGGCCTATGCGGCGCGCACGAAGCCGCTCGTGGCCGAGCGGCGCATCCATGTGATGACCGAGCCCGCCTGAACGGGCTGCGCCGCGCTCAGCGCGGCGTGGAGGACGCCGGCCGCGCCTCGTCGTCGTCGGCGGCGGCGAGCACCGGGCGCGCCGGCGCCTCGGCCCTGCGGCCCGCTGCACGCGCCGCCAGCGGCGCCTCCACGTAGCGGTGGAAGAGGGCGCCGGCCGCGGTGCTGCCGATGAAGGCGACGGCCAGACCGAGCGCCGCCGGCAGCGGTGCGTCGGGGAACCATCGTGCCGCGACGGCCTCGACCAGCACGCACAGTGGATAGTGCACGAGGAACACCGAGTAAGAGATGCGGCCGAGCCATTCGATCCACGGCGAGGCCAGGCGCCGCGCGCCGAACCCGCGGGGCATCGCCCAGGCGAGCAGCAGGGCGGTCGCGAGCGCCACCGCGATGCGGATCCGGAAGTCGAGGAGCAGCGCCGTCGAGCCGAGCACGACGATCGCGATCACGGCAGCGCGGCCGCCGCGGCCCGGGCCCGCCCAGGCGGCCAGCGCGCCGAGCGCATACGACCCGAAGAAGTAGACGCCCCAGGCATCCCATTGTGCGTCGCGGTTGAAGCCCAGCAGCGACGCCGCGCCGAGTGCGACGACCAGCACGGGTGCGGCGCCCGCCACGCCGCTTCGGCGTGCCGCCCACAGCAGGGCCACCAGCAGCGCATAGAGCTGCAGGTCGATGGCCACGTACCAGATGCCGGCCGACAGCGCCTCCTGGCCGACGATGTCCTGCAGCATCGCGACGTTCGCCAGCAGCTGCAGCGCGGTGGGGGCATCGGGAACGGTGTCGTGGTCGGTCAGCGCGCGGCCGAGCGCCGCGGCGACCACCGCGAGCGCGAGCGCGGCGAGGTACGGGCCGGCCAGCCTGACCCAGCGGCGGCGCACCAGTGCGACCGGCTCGATCGGTCGCGGCACGCCCCCGGGTGCGAGGCCCCGCACCGCGAGGAAGCCGGCGATGACGAGGAAGACCTGCACCGCGAGGCGTCCGTACTCCGACACCGCGTCGACGATCGGCTCCGCCCACGGGCGCACGGCGTCGGACATCGGGCCGTAGATCGCGAGGTGGTGCAGGACGATGAGCTGCGAGGCGAAGGCCTTGAGCGCGTCGATCAGGGGCTGGCGGGCGGACACGGGCGGGGCCGGACGGACGGTCGAGGGCGACCGACACGCGTTCAGGGGCAGGCAGTCTAGCCCGGGGTGGGCGGCGCGGCGAGTGCGAAATGCCGCAGCGCCTGAGGGCTGCGGCCGACCGGAACGCACGGTGGGCCGGGGGCCGACGATTCAGTCGGGCGCCGCGGCCTGGACGGGCGGCGGGGCCGATACGGGTCGCCTGAGCAGCAGCACCAGGGGCATGGCGGCGAGGCAGACCCACATCATCAGCCGGAAGTCCTGCAGGAACGCGAGGGTGGTGGCCTGCCGGGTCAGTTCGCCGTCGAGCGCGGCCAGCCCTTCGGGCGAGTCGAGCCGGACGGTGCCGGCCTCGATCGCGAGCCGCAGCGGCAGGCTCGAGGCCTCGATGTGTTCGGCCAGCGCGGCCCGCTCGGCCCGGGCGGTGTGCGACAGCGCCGAGACCACGATCGAGATGCCGATGCTGCTGCCGATGTTGCGCACCAGGCTGAACATCGCCGTGCCCTCGTTGCGGTCGACCGGGGCGAGCGAGGCGAATGCGACCGTGGTCAGCGGGGGGAACACGAAGCCGATGCCCAGGCCCTGGACGATGCCGGTCGTTGCGATCATCCGTGGCGTCACGTCGGTGTCGAAGCCCGTCATCGCATGCAGCGAGGCCGCGCACAGTCCGAAGCCGAGCAGGATCAGCAGGCGGGGGTCGACGCGGTCGCCGTACCGGCCGACCGCGACCCTCGCCAGCGCCGTGCCGACGCCGCGTGGCGCGAGCAGCACCCCGGTGTCGAACACCGGATAGCCCATCAGCCCCTGGAGGAACGGCGGCAGCAGCGTGGTGGTCGCGAGCAGCACCACGCCCATCGCGAACACGATCACGAGACCGGCCGCGAAGTTGCGGTCGACGAAGAGCCTGGGCTGCACGAACGGGGCATGGTGCGTGAGGATGTGCGCGACGAACAGGTACAGGCCGAGGGCGGCGAGGGCGGCCTCGAGCACGATCTCGCGGCTGTCGAACCAGCCGAGCGACTCGCCCCGGTCGAGCATGAGCTGCAGCGACGCCAGTCCGATCGCGAGGAACGCGAAGCCGGCCACGTCGAAGCGCCGCCCACGCCCGGTGGGCGTCTCCGGCAGCCAGGCGAGCAGCCCCAGCGTGGTGACGACGCCGATCGGCAGGTTGATGAAGAAGACCCAGCGCCAGCTCTGGTACTCGGTCAGCCAGCCGCCCAGGGTGGGCCCGAGGATCGGGCCGAGCATCACGCCGACGCCCCAGACCGCCATCGCCGCCGTCTGCTTCTCGCGCGGCCAGGTGTCGAGGAGCACCGCCTGCGCCAAGGGCACGAGAAAGGCACCGAAGGCCCCCTGCAGCACCCGGAACAGCACGATCTGGCCGAGCGTCGCGGCCACGCCGCACAACATCGAGGCGAGGGTGAAGCCGATCACCGAGGCGAGGAACAGGCGCCGCCGACCGAAGCGTCCGGCGAGGAATCCGGTGAGCGGCATGCAGATCGCGGTCGCGACGATGTAGGAGGTGAGGACCCAGGCGATCTGCTCCTGCGTGGCGCCCATCTCGCCCTGCATCCTCGGCAGCGCGACGTTGGCGATGGTGC
Organism: uncultured Burkholderiales bacterium; assembly: GCA_903898725.1. Classification (GTDB taxonomy): domain Bacteria; phylum Pseudomonadota; class Gammaproteobacteria; order Burkholderiales; family Burkholderiaceae_E; genus UBA4615. Next base: position 5,635 of record CAIUGQ010000636.1, read on the forward strand.
TGTCCAGGGTCTGGATCACGGTGGCCAGCGTGACCGCCGCGGTGATCGCGCGGCGACGGGCCGGCGTGAGCGCGGCGGGCGCGGCGGCTGGCGCGGCGACGGGCGTGGCCGCAGGCATCAGGGCAGCAGGTCGGTGATCGATCGACGCCGGCCGGTATCGACGACCACCCGCGCGCTCAGGCCGGCGCGCAGCGGCGGCGCGTCGGCGAGCGGCTCGATGCGCAGGCGCACCGGCACGCGCTGCGCGACCTTGATCCAGTTGCCGCTGGCGTTCTGCGGCGGGATCAGCGCGAACTCCGCGCCGGTCGCGGGCGCGAGGCTGTCGACCGTGCCGCGCCACACGACGCCCGGGTGCGTGTCGACCCGGATGGTGGCCGACTGCCCGCTGCGGATCCAGCCGAGCTCGTTCTCCGGGAAGTTGGCCTCGATCCAGAGGGTGCCGTCGGCGACCAGGGCGAGCGCGGTCGCGCCCGCCGCGACGTACTGCCCCGGCTTGGGCGGCCGGCTGACCGTGCCGGACACCGGCGCCCGGACCTCGATGCGCGACAGGTCGAGCCGCGCCTGCATCAGCTCCGCCTGCGCGGCGAGCACGAGCGGGTGGCGCTCGACCGGCACCTCGGGGCCGCCACCCAGGGTCTCGGCGATGCGGCCGAGCTCGCGCTCGACGGCGACCGCCTGCTGCCCGGCGAGCTCGGTCGCCTGCCGCGCCTCGTCCAGCCGGGACACCGAGATGAAGTTGCGTGCGGCGAGGTCGGCCTGACGTTCCTCGTCACGGCGGGCGAAGGCCTGACGGGTCCGCGCGAGCGCGATCTCGGCCTGCTTGGCGCGGTAGCCGGCGCGCAGCGCGGCGACGTCGGTGCGTGCCTGTGCGACACGCGCCTCGGCGCGGGCCAGCGCGACCCGCAGCGGCGCGTCGTCGAGCCGGAAAAGGGGCGCGCCGGCCGGGACCGTCTCATTCTCGCGCACGAGCACCGCGCGGATCGTGCCCGCGATCTCGGCGCTCACCGGGATCTTGTCGGCCTTCACGTAGGCGTTGTCGGTGTCGGCCACGCCGCCGCCCTGCAGCCACCAGCCGAGGGCGCCGGCGGCGACCGCGAGCGGCACGCCCAGCATCAGCACCCCGCGCAGCAGGCCGCGCAGCAGACCGGCGAAGCGCACGGTCAGGCCTCGCGGACCGGCGGGCGCACGGCCGCGTGTCTCGGGGCGGACAGCGACGCGCGCATCCGGCGCAGCCCGGCCACCGTCTGCGTCGCATCCTTCGCGCCCAGCCCCGCCAGGGCCTGATCGCGGATCGCGTCGCCGATCGCACGGATCTCGGCCACGCGAGGCGCGGCCGCGCGCGTCAGGAACAGCCGATAGGCACGCCGGTCGGTCGGGTCGGTTCGCCGTTCGACGAGGCCGGCGTCGGCGAGCTGGTCGATGAGTCGCGCCAGCGTGATCGGCTGGATCTCGAGCTGCTCGGCCAGATCGACCTGGCGCAGGCCCTGCTCGCGTGCCAGCCAGACCAGCGCGCGCGCCTGCGCATAGGTGAGCGCCGAGCCTTCCAGATGGACCTGGAAGGCGCGCCGCATCAGCCGGGCGACATCGGCGACCAGGAAGCCGACGGTGTCGGTGGCGTCGCGGTCCGGGGTCGGGTCGGAGGTCGGGCCGGGCCTTGTGCGGGACAGCGGACGGGACACTGGACGAGGCAGCGGGCGTGACATGGATCGGCCGGGTGATATGCGTTGCTTATCATATGCACCTCATCCGGTCTGCGGAAGCCGCGCCGTTCCGCGATCGGCGTGGCCCGTGCAGGCGCGCCCCCGGTGCGCAGGCTCAGGCGCCGGCCGGCACGCCGAGCTTGCGCAGGATCGTCTCCATCAGGCACCAGCCGGTCAGCGCGCTCTGCAGCAGGTTGGCGCCGACGAAGGCGGTGAACGCGAGCCACCAGGGGCTCACGAACAGCGGGCTGCCCGGCACGCCGAGCGCGAGCGACAGCAGGATGAAGGTGCCTGCGAAGAGGCGGACGAGTTGCCAGGATTTCATGGAAGGGCGCCTTGCGTGGGGGATGCGGGAACGGCGCGGCGGTAGGCCGCGAAGTACAGGACCGGAATGACGACCAGCGTGAGCACCGTCGACACCAGGATCCCGAAGATCAGCGAGATCGCGAGCCCGTTGAAGATCGGGTCGTCGAGGATGAAGAACGCGCCGAGCATCGCGGCCAGGCCGGTCAGCACGATGGGCTGCGCGCGGGTGACGGCGGCGCGCACGATCGCATCGGCCAGCGGCATGCCCTCGTCGACCTGCAGCCGGATGAAGTCGACCAGCAGGATCGAGTTGCGCACGATGATCCCGGCGAGCGCGATCATCCCGATCATGCTGGTCGCGGTGAACTGCGCGCCGAGCAGCGCATGGCCGGGCATCACGCCGACGAGGGTCAGCGGGATCGGCGCCATGATGATCAGCGGGATCAGGTACGAGCCGAACTGGGCGACCACCAGCAGATAGATCAGCACCAGGCCGACCGCATAGGCGGTGCCCATGTCGCGGAAGGTCTCGTAGGTGATCTGCCATTCGCCGTCCCACTTGATCGCGTACTCGCGGTACGGATCCTCGGGCTGGCTGACGAAGTACTCCTTGAGCGTGCCGCCGCCGGGCACCTCGATCGCGGCCACCTGCGGGCGAATCGCGAACATCCCGTACAGCGGGCTGTCGACGCGTCCGGCCATGTCGCCGACCACCAGGTTCACCGGCAGCAGGTCCTTGTGGAAGACGGGCTGCTCGCGCAGCGTGTCGCTCGCGCGGACCAGCTCCGAGATCGGCACCAGCCGGCCCGAGGCCGAGCGCACCGTGAGCTGCAGCAGCGCGTCGAGGTCGCCGTGCCGTTCGGCAGGCAGCTGGAGCATCGCGGGGGCGGGGTACTTGCTGCCGTCGTGCAGCCAGGCCACCGCCTCGCCCGCGAGCCCGGCGCGCAGCGTCGTGACGATCGCCTGCTGCGGCACGCCGAGCATCGCCGCCTTGCGACGGTCGACCACCAGCACCGTGCGGGGCGCATCGACGATGCTGCTGTCGTCGACGTCGACGATGCCCTCGTGCGCGGCCATCACCGCACGCACCTTGCGCGCGACCTCGCGGCGGCCGTCGGCGTCGGGCCCGTAGATCTCGGCGACGATCGGCGAGAGCACCGGCGGGCCCGGCGGCACCTCCACCACCTTGACGTTGGCACCGTGACGTCGACCGATCTCCTGCAGCGCCGGGCGAACGCGGGTGGCGATCGCATGGCTCTGCGTGTCGCGGTGGTGCTTGTCGACCAGATTGACCTGCAGGTCACCGACCTCGCCGCCGGCGCGCAGCGCGTACTGTCGCACCAGTCCGTTGAAGTTGATCGGCGCGGCGGTGCCGGCGTAGGCCTGCCAGTCGGTGACCTCGGGCACGGTGGCGAGATGCGCACCGAGCTCGCGCAGCACGGCGGCGGTCCGTTCCAGCGGCGTGCCGGCCGGCATGTCGACGACGACCTGGAACTCCGACTTGTCGTCGAAGGGCAGCATCTTGAGCTGCACCAGCCCCAGCACGGGCAGCAGCATCGATCCGGCGACCAGCGCGGCCACGCCCACGCCGAGCAGCACGCGGTTGCGGCCGCCGTGGCGCGCGTCGAGCAGCGGTCGGAAGAGCCGTTCGAACAGCGGGCCGAGCCAGCGCGCGAGGCCGGTCGGCTCGCCGTGGCCGCCGCCCCCGTGAGCGGCGGTCGAGGGCTTCATCCACAGTCGCGCGAGCCAGGGCGTGACCATGAAGGCGATCGCCAGCGACAGCAGCATCCCGAGGCTCGCGTTGATCGGGATCGGGCTCATGTACGGGCCCATCAGACCCGAGACGAAGGCCATCGGCAGCAGCGCGGCGATCACGGTGAAGGTCGCGAGGATGGTCGGACCGCCGACCTCGTCGACCGCGCCGGGGATCAGCTGCACCAGCGTGCGCTCCGGGTGCAGCGCCTGGTGCCGGTGGATGTTCTCCACCACGACGATCGCGTCGTCGACCAGAATGCCGATCGAGAAGATCAGCGCGAACAGCGACACGCGGTTCAGCGTGAAGCCCCAGGCCCAGGAGGCGAACAGCGTCGCGGCCAGCGTCAGCACGACCGCGGTGCCGACGATCGCCGCCTCGCGCCGGCCGAGGGCGACGAACACCAGCGCGACCACCGATGCGGTCGCGAACAGCAGCTTCTGGATGAGCTTCTTCGCCTTGTCGTTGGCGGTCTCGCCGTAGTTGCGGGTGGTGCTCACCTCGACCCCGTCGGGGATCACCGTGTTGCGCAGCGCCTGCACGCGCCGGAGCACCGCGTCCGCCACGTCGATCGCGTTCTCGCCCGGCTTCTTGGTGACCGTGAGGGTCACCGCGGGATGCTCGGTCGAGGGCCGTCCGTCGCGCGCGGCCACGCCGTGCCAGACGCTGCGCACGGCGGGCGGCGGGCCGTCGCGCACCGTCGCCACCTCGCGCAGGAACACCGGACGGCC
>CAIUGQ010000637.1 GCA_903898725.1 uncultured Burkholderiales bacterium
ATCGAAGCGATTTTGCTAGGACAGAAGCGCATCCTTGCCACCCTAGCCACGGGCACTGGCAAGACCTGCATCGCGTTCCAGATCTGCTGGAAGCTGTGGAACAGCCGCTGGAACCGTACCGCCGAATACCGCCGACCGAAGATCCTATTCCTGGCCGACCGCAACATTCTGGTCGACGACCCGATGGCCAAGATGTTCGCGCCCTTCGGTGACGCTCGGCACAAGATCGCCGGCGGCGACGTCAGCCAGAGCCGGGACATGTACTTCGGCATCTATCAGGCACTTTCCACCGCCAGCACCGACGTCTTCCGGCAGTACCGGCCTGACTTCTTCGATCTGATCATCATCGACGAGTGCCACCGCGGCTCTAGCCGCGACGAGAGCGCCTGGCGCGCCGTGCTGGACTACTTCGCTTCGGCGGTGCAATTCGGCATGACGGCGACGCCGCTGCGCGAAGAGTCGCGCGACAGCTACGAGTATTTCGGCAATCCGGTCTACACCTACAGCCTGCGCCAGGGCATCGCGGACGGTTTTCTCGCGCCCTACCGCGTGCATCGGGTGATCACCACCGTCGACGCGGCCGGCTGGCGGCCGAGCAAGGACGAGTTGGACCGCTACGGTCGCGAGGTGCCCGACGACGAGTACGAGACCAAGGACTTCGAGCGTGTTGTGGCCCTGCGCGCCCGCACGCGGGCGATGGCCCGGCATTTGACCGACTTCCTGAAAGGCACCGACCGCTTCGCCAAGACGCTGGTGTTCTGCGTCGATCAGGAACACGCCGCGGAGATGCGCCAGGAGTTGGTCAACCTCAATAGCGATCTGGTCAAGCTGTACCCGGATTACGTCTGCCGCGTCACCGCCGACGAAGGCGCCATCGGCCTGACCCATCTGGCGCATTTCCAGGACGTCGACAAGCCGGCGCCCGTCATCCTTACCACATCCCAGCTGCTGACCACCGGCGTCGATGCCGAGATGGTCAAGAACGTGGTGCTGGCACGCGTCGTCGGCTCGCGTGCCGAGTTCAAACAGATCGTCGGGCGCGGCACGCGGCTAAAGGTCGACTACGGCAAGGAGTACTTCAACATCATCGACTTCACCGGCACGGCTACCCGCCACTTTGCCGATCCGGACTTCGATGGTGAGCCCGCGCTGATCGAGGAAGTGACGGTCGACGAGTTGGGCGAACAGATCAGCGTCACGGAGACAGAGCCCGAGACACCGCCCGACGCCCAGCCTGTCGAGCTCGAGATTCCCGAGGAGCAGATCGGCCCGGATGCAGGCGGCGTACTGATCAACGAGCCACCATCCGAACCGCGCAAGTTCTACATCGACGGCGGTGAAGTCGAAGTCATCGGCCACCTCGTGTACGACCTGGATACCGACGGCAAGAAGCTGCAGGTGGTCAAGTACTCCGAGTACTCCGGCCGTGCCGTACGCACCCTCTACCCCACCCGGGAGGCCCTGCAATCGGTCTGGGCCGACCCGGATACGCGCAGCGAGGCGCTGCGCGAGCTCACCGAGCGCGGCATCAGCTTCGAGGATCTGGCCGCCAGCAGCGACCAGCCCGATGTCGACCCGTTCGACCTGCTGTGCCACCTGGCCTGGAACGCACCGCTGCTCACGCGCCGCCAGCGCGCCGAAGCGGCCCGTCGCCGGGCGCAGGACCTGTTCGGCCAGTTCGGTGACACGGCGCGCGAAATCCTGGCGCTACTGCTCGAACGCTACGTCGAGCGCGGCATCCTGCAGTTCAGCACGCTGTCGGAGCTGATGAAGGTTCAGCCCTTCGACCGCTACGGCAGCCCCGCAGAGATCGCCACCCGTCACTTCGGCGGCGTGCGCGAGATGAAGGACGCCGTCTCCCGCCTGCAGAGCGCGCTCTACCAATAACGACAAGACATACGAGAACCTGTATCGATGCCCCGTTCCAAACGTTTAGCGGCCAACGCCGCCACCGCCGACGCGCCCGTCGAAAAGAAGTCCCGCACCGCACGTAAGGCCAAGGCGCCACTCACCACCCGAGAAAACCTGTCGGCGCTGATTGGCACCGCCCGCCAGATCCTGCGCAAGGACAAGGGGCTCAATGGCGACGTGGATCGTCTGCCCCTGCTCACCTGGGTGATGTTCCTCAAGTTCCTTGACGACCTCGAAGCCGCCCACGAGCAGGAGGCCGAACTCGACGGCAAGCGCTACCAGCCCATCATCGAGGCGCCGTACCGCTGGCGCGACTGGGCCGCGCGCCAGGACGGCCTGACCGGCGACGAGCTGCTGGCCTTTATTCACCAGGATGAAACTCACCGCGCCGATGGCTCCCGTGGCGCAGGCCTGTTCGCCTACCTGCGCGCGCTGGCCGGCAGCGGCGAGAAGGGC
>CAIUGQ010000638.1 GCA_903898725.1 uncultured Burkholderiales bacterium
GACCTCGATGCCCTCGTAGGGCGTGTAGTCCACGTCGTGATGCAGCATCTCGTTGCGGATCGGCTGGCGCTTCGAGGTGTCCCAGATCACCAGGTCCGCGTCCGCCCCGATCGCGATCGTGCCCTTGCGCGGGTACAGGCCGTAGAGCTTCGCCGGGTTGGTCGAGGTCAGCGCGACGAACTGCTGGATCGTCAGCCGTCCGCCCAGCACGCCCTCGGAGAACAGCAGCGGCAGCCGCGTCTCGATGCCCGGGATGCCGTTCGGGATGTACTCGAAGGACGGCTCCTCGCCGCCCAGCTTCTTGCCCTGCGGGTCGTCGTAGCGGAACGGCGCATGGTCGGAGGACACGATGGTGAACAGGCCGTCGGCCAACCCGTCCCAGATCACCTGCTGGTTGCGCGCATCGCGCGGCGGCGGGCTGCACACGCACTTGGCGCCGTGGAAGCCGTCGAGCCCGAGGTGCTCCTGCGTCAGGAACAGGTACTGCGGGCAGGTCTCGGCGAAGATGTTCAGGCCGCGCCCGCGGGCCCAGCGGATCTGCTCGACCGCCTCGGCGCCGGAGACGTGCACCACCAGGATCGGCACGTCGACCAGCTCGGACAGCGTGATCGCGCGGTGGGTGGCCTCGCGCTCGACCGGCATCGGCCGCGACATCCCGTGGAAGCGCGGCGCGGTCTTGCCCTGCTCGGTCAGGCGCTTGGTGAGGTACGCGATCGCATCGGCGTTCTCGGCGTGGATCATCGTCATCGCGCCGAGACCGCGCGCGGCCTCCAGGCAGGTGAGGATCTCGCCGTCGTCGAGCTTCAGGTCGTCGTACGTCATGTAGATCTTGAACGACGTGTAGCCCTCGCCGACCAGCGCCGGCAGCTCGCGCGCGATGACGTCCGGCGTCGGGTCGCTGACGATCAGGTGGAACGCATAGTCGATCGAGGCCTTGCCCTCGGCACGGCGGTGGTAGTCGTCGACGGCCTCGCGCAGCGGGCGGCCCTTCACCTGGGCGGCGAACGGGATCACGGTGGTGGTGCCGCCGCAGGCGGCCGAGCGCGAGCCGGTCTCGAAGTCGTCGGCCATGCGCATCGGCTCGACCATCGGCTGGTCGAGGTGGCAGTGCGCATCGACGCCGCCGGGCGTCACCCAGCGGCCGGCCGCGTCGATCTCACGGTCGGCGCCGCCCGCGGGCAGGCGCTGGGCGATGGCGATGATCTTGCCGCCCGTGATGCCGAGGTCGGCATCGAAGGTGTCGGCCGCGGTCGCGACGCGGGCGTTGCGGACGATCAGGTCGTAGCGGTCGGTCATGTCAGACAGCCTCGGAGAACAGGCGGCCCCAGCCGGCGAGGCCGCGGGTGTCGACGCCGCAGACGCGCAGCGCCTTCCACACGGCGGTCGTGACGGTGTCGTACACCGGGATGCCCAGCTCGGCCTCCCAGGCGGGCACCAGGTGGGCGGCACGCAGGTTGGTGCAGAAGGTGACGATGCAGTCGGGCTTCGCGGCCGCGACCTCGCGGGCCATGCCGGTGAGCCGCGCCTCGGTGACTTCGGCGAACTCGAAGTTCACCGACTGGCCGGTGTGGCGCTCGGCGACGCACTCGTAGCCCGACGCCGCGTAGTTGGCGACGATCTTCGCCTGCACGTCGTCGAGGTAGGGCGTGACGAGACCGAAGCGGCGGCGTCCGGTCAGGTCCATGATCTCGTTGAAGGCCAGCACCGAGGTGCAGGCCGGCACGCCGGTCTCGCGGGTGATGGCGGCGCACAGCGCCTCGTCGCGCCCGAAGCCGAGCCAACCCGACGAGGTGCCGCTCCAGACGATGACGTCGACGCGGGCATCGGCCAGCAGCTTCGCGGCGTGCAGGATCGGCTCGAGCTCGAACTGGCCCATCGAGCCCGCGCCGAGCGAGATCTCGGTGACGCGAAAGCGCCCGAAGTGCGCCGAGACGCCGGGCACCGCGGCGACCATCGCCGAGGTCAGCGGCTCGAGCGCGGTGTTGGAGGACGGCGTCAGCACGCCGATCAGGGTTCGTTTCACGTACGGGAATCCTTCGTTCAGTAGCCCATGGTCCGCGGCAGCCAGGTGACCAGCGGCGGGTAGAGCATGCATGCGACGAGCACCGCGTACATCAGCCCGATGTACGGGCCGACCGCGATCACCAGTTCGCGCATCGACACCTTGGTGATGCCGCAGACGACGAAGAGCACCACGCCCACCGGTGGCGTGAGCATGCCGATCACCAGGTTCAGCACGAACAGGAAGCCGAAGTGAAGCGGGTCGATGCCGAGCTGCAGCGCGATCGGATGCAGCAGCGGCACCAGCATGATGTAGGCGGCGTTCGACTCGAGGAACATGCCGACGACGAACAGCATCACCGCCACCAGCGCCATGAAGGCGAGCGGGTCGCGGGTGATCGACAGCACGAGCTCGGAGACCTTCTGCGGCAGCAGGTCGACGGTCAGCAGGAAGGTCACCGCCGAGGAGAACGCGATCAGCGCGCCGACCATCGCGCTGGTGATGGCTGCGCGCACGATCAGGTCGGGCAGGTCGCGCAGCCGCAGCCGCCGGGTGATGAAGAGGCCGATCAGCAGCGCGTAGACCACGGCGATCGCCGAGCCCTCGGTCGCGGTGAACGCCCCGCCGACGATGCCGCCGATGACCACCACCGGCATCATGAAGACCACCGCCGAGCGGCGCAGCTCGCCGAAGGCGCGCGCCGCCGAGAACGGCTCGCCGGTGGCCGCCCAGCCGCGGCGGATCACGGTCCAGCGCGACAGCGCCATGAAGCACCCGGTGATGATCAGGCCGGGGACGACGCCCGCCATGAACAGGCCGCCGACCGAGACGCTGGAGCCGGCCATGAACGCATAGACGATCATCGCCGCGCTGGGCGGGATGATCGGGCCGAGGTTGGCGGCCGCCGCGATGATGGCGGCCGCGAACGGCTTGTCGTAGGCCTTCGAGAGCGAGGGGCCCATGATGGTCGACAGCGCGCTCGCATCGGACACCGCGGCGCCCGACACCGTGGCCAGCCCCGCGCCCGAGAGCATCGTCACCTGCGCGAGACCGCCGCGCACGTTGCCCACGAAGGCGTTGGCCAGCGCGATGAGCCGCTCGACGATGCCGGCCTTGATCATCAGCTCGCCGGCGAGCATGAAGAACGGGATCGACATCAGCGGGAACGAGTTGACCGAATGCATCATCCGCTGCGGCAACATCGTCCAGTCGATGTTGCCCTGCCAGGTGCCGAGCAGCGCGGCCAGCCCGAGCGCGAACGCGATCGGCATGCCGAGCAGCGCCAGCACGAAGAACGCGGACATGATGAGGGTGGTCATCGCCGGCGCCCCTTCATTCCGCGGACATCGAGGACGCCGCAGGCGCGCCCTCGAGCACGATGCGCGCCAGGTGCAGCGCCGAGTGCGCCATGCCGACGCAGACCGGCACCAGCAGCCAGCCGACCGACAGCGGCACCGTCGGCAGCAGCTCGTCCCACTGCTCGGGCATCAGCCGCACCGCGCCCCAGGCGACCACGACCATCAGCAGCAGGCCCGCCGCCGCGGTGAACCGGTCGAGGACGGCCCGCAGCCCGACGGGCAGCGCATCGACCAGCAGGTTCACGCCGATGTGCACGCCGCCGCGCACCCCGAGCGGGATCGCGAGGAAGATCGACCAGACGAATAGGATGCGCGCCACCTCCTCGGCCCAGTCGATCGAGTTGTTGAACACGTAGCGCAGCACGACCTGCGCCGAGACGACGACCACCATGCCCCCCATGGTCGCCACGATCGCGCCTCGCGAGAGCGCGTCGAGCCCGTCCAGAAGTCGAGCGAGCATCGACGCGCCCGGGGACTCAGCGAGCCTTGGCCGTCTCGGCGACCACGCGGTCGACGAGCTCGGGTGCGACGCGTTTCTTCACCGTGTCGACGATGCCGACGGTGGCGCGACGCATCTCGTCGCGTGCCGCGGCGGGCAGCGGGTCGAACTGCATCTTCGACTTCAGCGCCTCGAAGGCCTTGGCGTCCAGGTCGATGGCCAGCTTGCGCTGGTGGGCGACGGCCGCGGCCATCGCCTGACGGACCGCCGACTGGTACTCGGGCTTGAGCGCCTCGAACTGCTTGCGGTTGGCGACGACCGAGATGAAGTCGAAGAAGTGCGCCGAGTCGGACAGGTACTTCTGCACCTCGCCGTAGCGGTTGGCGAAGATGATCTGGTAGGGGTTCTCCTGGCCGTCGATCACCTTCTGCTCGAGCGCCGAGTACAGCTCCTTCGGGTCCATCGCGACCGCGTTCGCGCCCATCGCCCGGAAGGTGGCGAGGTGGGTCTCGTTCGGCTGCAGGCGGATCTTCAGGCCCTTGAGGTCGGCGACCGACTTGATCGGGCGCTGGCTGTTGGTGATGTGGCGGGTGCCGAGCTCCATCCAGCCCATCGAGATGAAGCCCTTGTCGCCCAGGCGGACATCGATCAGCCGGCCGACCTCGCCGTCGACGACGCGAAACGCCTGCGCGCGCGAGTCGAACTGGAACGGCAGGCTGACGGCCTCGAGCTCCGGGACGATGCGCGACAGGAAGGCGGCGCCGACCCAGGTCATGAACAGCGTGCCCGAGCGCACCGCGTCGACGTTCTCCTTCGCGCCGCCGAGCTGCATCGCGGGGAACACGTCCACGCCGAGCTGGTTGTTGGTGAGCCGCGCGAGCTCGGTCTTGAAGACCTGCTCCATCGCGACGCTGCTGGAATGCTCGGTGGCGAAGTTTCCGGCGATGCGCAGCTTGTCCTGCGCGAGGCTTCCGGTGGCGGCGAGCGCGAGCAGCGCTCCGGCGATCAGCGTCTTCATCCTACAATCCCCCTATGGGTGCCGGTGCCGTCGACCGGCCATGTTTTGAGTGTCGACAATTCCGGCGATGATCGTCAACAAAAAAGATCCCAAGGTCCGTGCCGGAAAGCCGCGTGCGGCGAAGTCCGACAAGGCGCCCGTGGGCGCTGCGTTGCGCGAGGCCATCTACGATCGGATCCTGCGCTCGGTGCTCGAGCACCGCCTGCCGCCCGGCACCAAGCTGGTCGAGGACCGGCTGGCCGAGCTGTTCGAGACCAGTCGCGCACAGGTGCGCGACGTGCTGGCGAGGCTGGCGAACGAAGGCCTGGTGCAGACCATCCCGAACCGGGGCGCGTTCATCGCCGCCCCCTCGGTCGGTCAGACCCGCGAGGTCTTCGAGGCCCGCCGCCTGATCGAGCCGGCGCTGGTGCGCCGGCTGGTGGCGCGTCGCGACCCGAAGGCGGTCGCCGCGCTGCGGGCCATCGTCGCCGAGGAGGAGCATGCCCGCTCGAAGCAGGACCGTCCGACGATGGTCCGGCTGTCCGGCGAGTTCCACATCCGGCTCGCCGAGTGCGCGGGCAACCGGATGCTCGAGCGCTCGATGCGCGAGCTCGCCTCGCTGACGGTGCTGGCGATCTTCCTGTACGACGCGCCGCATGCCACCGCCTGCCGCGAGGACGAGCACGAGCTGCTGGTCGCCGCGATCGAGGGCCGTCGCACCGAACGCGCGGTCGCGCTGATGCTCGAGCACCTCGACCACATCGAGTCCTCGCTCGATCTCTCGCCGCGCAGCGACGCCCCGGTCGACCTCGCCGCCGCGCTCGGCGGCGACTGAGCCCGGGCGCGCCGCGCGCCCGCTCAGACCTTCACCTCTCGGTTGAACCGGTCGATGTATTCGGCGCGGCGCGGGTTGAGCTTGGCCCAGTCGATCGAGCGCATCGCCTCGAGCGCCTTCATGTCCGTCGCGTAGGCCTGCAGGCCCTTGCTGAACACCGCCTTGGAGCTGGTCGGCGCGACGAAGTAGGGCGCCTCGGCCATCTTGGACTGCACCTCGGGGCTCAGCGCCGCATTGATGTAGGCCGCGGCCAGGTCCACGTTCTTCGAGTTCTTCACGATGTGCATCGTGCTCTTGATGTGGATGTAGCCGGTGTCGGGCGCGGCCAGCGCGATCGGCACGCCCTTGCCCTGCAGGTCGCCGACGTTGTTGTTGTAGTGGACCGAGATGTCGATCTGGTCCTGCTGGAAGAGGGTGGCCAGCGCCCCGGGGTTGGCCGCGACGGCGCTGACGCTGGGCAACAGCTTCTTGACGAAGGCGAAGGCCGGCTCGAGGTTCTCCTCGCTGCCGCCGTTGAGCTTGGCGATCTCGGCCATCCAGGCCGACATCAGCGTCGAGCCCATGCCGGCGAGGCCCACGCGGCCCTTGAACTCGGGCTTGAGCAGGTCGTTCCAGGACTTGGGCGGGGTCTTGATCTTGCTGGTGTTGTACGCGATGCCGATGATCTGGCCCGACACGAAGGCGCCGAGCCCGCGCGGGTCGATGAACTTCTGCGGCAGGTCCTTCATGAACGGCATCTTGTCGACCGGCAGCTTCTCGAAGATGTCGTGCTGCAGCGCGTTCAGGTACGGGCCCTCGTCGAGGATGATCACGTCGAACGGGGGGTTCGCCTTGGAGGCGACGATCTTCGAGACCGTGTCGACGGCGAGCGAGGCGACCAGGTTGGTCGTGCCGCCGCTGGCCTTGGCGAACGCCGGCAGCAGGATGCCGCGGTGCGCGGACTCCCAGGCACCGGGGTAGGTGGTGGCGGAGACCGCCTTGCCCTGGGCGAAGGCGATGCCGCCGGCGGAGGCGGCGCCGAGGGCGGCGACGCCCTTGAGCAGCGTGCGGCGGTTCTGGGACTGGGGCATGGCGGGGTTCCTTGGGCTGGTGGACGCGGACGGCGTCCGCGCATGCGGACCGCCCCGACTGGCAAGCTTCGTGCCACCGCCCGGCGCGCGCCTCGTGCCCGGGGACCGCGCGCGCATCGCACCGTGTTGGGTCGGTGGGATCGGAATCGTCGCCACCACGGGGCGTGATTGTCGACAATCGGTGCGATGTTCGTCGGCACCGGACGGGTGCGGTGCATGCGCGGGCCGGATTCCGGATGGCACGGATCTTGATCGGTCAGGTCGGGCGCGGTGCATTCCGGCACGGCGCCCGAACCCCGCTCGCCCATGTCCGCCGTGCCCGCCGCCGCCCCGTCGTCCGCATCGTCCGCATCGTCCGCGCCCGCCGGCGTCGAGGTGCGTCTGGAGGCGATCCGCCATCGGTACGGCGATGCGTTCGCGGTCGAGGACGTGTCGCTGCGGATCGCCGCCGGCGAGCTCGTCGCGCTGCTCGGGCCGAGCGGCTGCGGCAAGTCGACCCTGCTGCGGATCGTCGCGGGCCTGCTGCGCCAGTCCGACGGGACGGTCCGGGTCGGTGACGACGTGGTCGATGCGCTGCCGCCGAACGAGCGCGGCGCGGGCATCGTGTTCCAGAGCTACGCGCTGTTCCCGCACATGACGGTCGAGGCGAACGTCGGCTACGGCTTGCGCGCCCGCGGCGTGCCCGCGGCCGAAGCCGCGCGCACCGTCGGCGACATGCTCGCGATGGTCCGGATGTCGGACTTTCGCGGTCGGTATCCGCGCGAGCTGTCGGGCGGCCAGCAGCAGCGGGTCGCGCTAGCGCGCACGCTGGCGGTCCGTCCGCGGGTGCTGCTGCTCGACGAGCCGTTCGCGGCCCTCGACAAGAACCTGCGCCTGGACATGCAGATCGAGATCCGCCGCATCCAGCGCGAGCTCGGCGTCACCACCGTGCTGGTCACCCACGACCAGGAGGAGGCGATGTCGATGGCCGACCGGATCGCGGTGATGAACGCCGGTCGCGTCGAGCAGTTCGACACGCCCGAGACGGTCTACGACGCACCGGCGACGCTGTTCGTGGCGACCTTCGTCGGCACCGCGAACCTGCTCGCCGGGCGGCTCGCCCGGCATGGCGAGGACTGGGCGCTCGAGGCCGACGGCGGCGGGCGACTCGCCCTGTCGCGGCCCGCACCGTGCACGCGTGAGGGCGCGGCGGTGCTGGCCGCGCGGCCCGAGCACCTGGCGATCGTCGAGCCCGACGCGCACGCGCTGCCCGCGACCGTCGGCATGGTGCTGCCGCTCGGGCCGTCGCTGGTCTACGAGCTCGCCCTGGACGACGGCCGCCCGATCAAGCTCGTGCGCCCGCGCACCGCCGACGGCACGCGTCTGCGCACGGGCGACCGGGTGGGGGTCGCCCTGCGCCCGGGCTCGCCCGCGGCGGTGTTCGCACGGTGAGGGCCCGGTGAGCGCGACCGCCGCCACCGCAGCGCCTGCCGCCGCCCGCGTGCGTCCGCAGCGCTCGGCCGCCACCGGGCCGATGCCGCTCGCGCTGCCGCTGGCGCTGTTCTTCGCGGTGTTCGTCGTGATGCCGCTGGCGCTGCTCGCCTTCGTCAGCGTCCACGACGACCCGGCGCTCACCACCTTCGGCCTGTCCCAGTACCGCAAGTTCCTGGGCGACGCCTTCAACCTCGCGGTGCTCGGCAACACGCTGTGGCTGGGCCTGAAGGTCACGCTGCTCACGCTGGTGATCGGCTATCCGCTCGCCTGGGTCTACACGCTGGCCGCACCCCGCTGGCAGGCGCTGCTGATGCTGCTGATCGTGCTGCCGCTGCTCACCAGCGCGGTGGTGCGCACCTTCGCCTGGGTGGTCATCCTCGGCCGCCAGGGCATCGTCAACACCGTGCTGACCGGCTGGGGCTGGATCGACGCGCCGCTCAAGCTGCTCTACACGCCGGGCGCGGTGACGGTCGCACTCGCCCAGATCGAGCTGCCCCTGATGGTGCTGCCGCTGATCACCGCGCTGTCGAACATCGACCCGGCGCTGCGCCAGGCCTCGCTCGCGCTGGGTGCCGGACGCTGGCGCACCTTCGTGCAGGTGACGCTGCCGCTGTCGATGCCGGGCCTGCTCGCCGGCTGCCTGCTGGTGTTCGCCTCGTCGGTCAGCGCCTTCGTCACCCAGACGCTGGTCGGCGGCGGCCGCCAGATGTTCATGCCCTTCTACCTGTACCAGCAGGCGATCCAGGCCAACGACTATCCGTTCGCCGCGACCATCGCGGTGATCCTGCTGGTCTCGGTGCTGGCGGTGGTCACCGCGGTCAACCTGCTGGCGCGGCGCAGCCGGGGGTTCGTCCATGGCTGAGGCGGCGGTGCGGCCGGCGGCGGGCGCGGCGGATGGGGCGGCCGGGACGGCCGGCCCGGGGCGCGTGGCGGCCGAGTCGCTGGCCTCGCGGCTCGAGCGCCGCTCGTTCGGGCTGGTCTTCGGCCTGCTCTGCACGGTCTCGATCGTGCTGCTGATGGCGCCGACCGTGATCGTGGTGATCACCTCGTTCACCAGCGGCTTCTCGCTCAAGTTCCCGCCGCCGGGCTGGTCCTGGCGCTGGTACCTCGCGCTGTGGAACGAGTCGCCCGAGATCCTCGGCGCCTTCGTGCTGTCGCTGCAGGTCGCGGCGATCGCCACCTCGGTGTCGATCGTGCTCGCGGTGGCGGCGGCGCTCGCGATCGCGCGCCGTCGCGAGGCCTGGGCGCGGCTGGTGGAGTCGCTGTTCCTGTCGCCGCTGATGCTGCCGACGCTCGCGCTCGGGCTGGCGCTGCTGATGCTCTTCAACCTCGCGGGCACCGGGCTGTCGTTCGCGACGCTGGTGATCGGCCACGTCGCGATCACCGCGCCCTATGTGTTCCGCACCACGGCGGCCAGCCTGCTGCAGCTCGATGCGAGCCTGCTCGAGAGCGCGCGCAGCCTGGGCGCCTCGCCCGTCCATGCGTTCCGCACCGTCACGCTGCCGCTGATCGCGCCCGGCATCGCCGCCGGGGCGTTCATCGGCTTCATGTACTCGTTCGACAACGTCGCGGTGTCGCTGTTCCTGTCGGACGCGCGCAGCGAGGTGCTGCCGATCCGCATGTGGCACATCATCGAGTCGAACCTCGACGTGCGCGCGGCCGCGGTCTCGGGCGTGCTGATCGCGGCGACGCTGCTGATGATGATCGTGATGGAGCGGCTCGCCGGCATCTCGAGGCACCTGCGGTGAGCGCCGGTGCCGGTTCGCGCGACGAGGCGGGCGGCCTGCGCTCAGGGCGCGGGCGGCGCGACCGAGTCGCCGCCCCAGCGGCGGCGCAGCACCAGGTACTCGTCCTCGAGCGGGCCGGCCTCGATGCTCGGCGTCCAGCCGGTCATCGTGCAGAAGGCCTCGAGCGAGTAGTCGCCGAGGTCGGTGCGGCGCAGCGTCGCGTGGCGCAGGGCCAGCACCACCCGCGAGATGCCGGCCAGCTTCAGTGCGCCGGCGCACATCGGGCAGGGCTCCATCGTGCAGTACAGCGTCGCGCCATGGGTCGAGCGCGGACCGTGGGCGGCCTGCGCCGTGCGGATCGCGTCGGTCTCGGCGTGCTCGGTGACGATGCCGCGGCTGACCTGCCGGTTCTGGCCGGCCCCGAGCAGGCGACCGTCGCGCACCAGCACCGCACCGGTCGGCCAGTCGCCGCGCGCATGCGCCTCGTGCGACTGGTCCATCGCGGCGCGCATCCAGTGAAGGTCGAGGTCGGCGGGGTGGCTCATGTCGGAGGTCCGGCTGTGCGTCAGTCCCGCCAGTGTGGAGAGAAGTGATGACGAATGCCAGAAGGACGCTGCTGCGCGGGGCGACCGCGCTGCTCGGCGAGGCCCAGGCGTACGATGCGCGCCCGCTCGACGTGCTGGTCGAAGCAGGGCGCATCACCGCGATCGAGCCCGCGGGCACGATTGGGCAGGCCGACGAGATCGTCGAGCTCGGCGGCCGGATGCTGGTGCCGGGTCTGGTCAACGGTCACCAGCACTCGCACGAGCACTTCCAGCGCGGTCGCACCGAGAACCTGCCGCTCGAGCTCTGGCAGCACCTGGTGCGCACCCGCGTGCCGGTGCCGCTGACGCCGCGCCAGGTCTACCTGCGCACGCTGATCGGTGCGATCGAGAGCCTGCGCACGGGCTGCACGACGATGGTCGACGACCTCGCGGTCGGAGCCGCCGTGGACCGCGAGCGCATCGACGCGACGATGCAGGCGTACGAGGACTCGGGCATCCGCGCGCTGGTCGGCTTCGCGATGATGGACAAGCCGATCATCGACAACTTCCCGTTCGCCGACGAGGCCTTCCCGCCCGCGCTGGCCGCGGAACTGCGTGCCGC
>CAIUGQ010000639.1 GCA_903898725.1 uncultured Burkholderiales bacterium
CCTGCGCGAGATCGGCGTCGAGACCGGCGGCTCGAACGTGCAGTTCGCGATCAACCCGGCCGACGGCCGGATGGTGATCATCGAGATGAACCCGCGGGTTTCGCGCTCGTCGGCCCTTGCCTCCAAGGCCACCGGTTTCCCGATCGCCAAGGTCGCCGCCAAGCTGGCGGTCGGCTACACGCTCGACGAGTTGCGCAACGAGATCACCGGTGGCGCGACGCCAGCCTCGTTCGAGCCGTCGATCGACTACGTGGTCACCAAGGTGCCCCGGTTCGCGTTCGAGAAGTTCCCGCAGGCCAATTCGCGCCTCACCACGCAGATGAAGTCGGTGGGCGAGGTGATGGCCATGGGCCGTACCTTCCAGGAATCGCTGCAGAAGGCATTGCGCGGGCTCGAGACCGGCGTCGACGGGTTCAACCTGAAGACCGTCGACCCCGAGACGATCGCCGACGAGCTGACCTACCCCGGGCCCGAACGGCTGTGGTTCCTCGCCGATGCGTTCGGCGTCGGCATGTCGCTCGACGAAGTGCATCGGCTGACGCGCATCGACCCGTGGTTCCTGGTGCAGATCAAGGAACTGGTCGATCTCGAGTTGTCGATAGAGAAACGCTCGCTCGAGGACCTCGATCCGGTCGAGCTCCGGATGCTCAAGCGCAAGGGTTTTTCCGACCGGCGGCTGGCCTACCTCACGAAGGCGTCCGAGGATGCGGTCCGCGAACGCCGGCACGCATTCGGCATCCGTCCGGTCTACAAGCGGGTGGACACCTGCGCCGCCGAGTTCGCGACGTCCACTGCGTACATGTATTCGACCTACGACGAGGAATGCGAATCGCAGCCGACCTCGAACCGGAAGATCATGGTCCTCGGGGGCGGGCCGAACCGCATCGGACAGGGCATCGAGTTCGACTACTGCTGCGTGCATGCGGCGCTCGCGCTGCGCGAGGACGGCTTCGAGACCATCATGGTCAACTGCAACCCGGAGACCGTCTCCACCGACTACGACACCTCGGACCGCCTGTACTTCGAGCCGCTGACGCTCGAGGACGTGCTCGAGATCGTCGACAAGGAGAAGCCGGTCGGCGTGATCGTCCAGTACGGCGGCCAGACGCCGCTCAAGCTCGCCAAGCCGCTCGAGGCCGCGGGCGTGCCCATCATCGGCACCAGCCCCGAGTCGATCGACATCGCCGAGGACCGCGAGCGCTTCCAGAAGCTGCTGGTCAAGCTCGCGCTGCGCCAGCCGCCGAACCGCACCGCCCGCACCGAGGCCGATGCGCTCGCGCTCGCGCAGGAGATCGGCTACCCGCTGGTGGTCCGCCCGAGCTACGTGCTCGGCGGCCGCGCGATGGAGATCGTCCACGAGCAGCGCGACCTCGAGCGCTACATGCGCGAGGCGGTCAAGGTGTCGAACGACAGCCCGGTGCTGCTCGACCGGTTCCTGAACGACGCGATCGAGGTCGACGTCGACTGCATCTGCGACGGCGAGCAGGTGCTGATCGGCGGCGTGATGGAGCACATCGAGCAGGCAGGCGTGCACTCGGGCGACTCGGCGTGCTCGCTGCCGCCGTACTCACTGTCGCCCGAACTGATCGCCGAGCTCAAGCGGCAGACCGCGGTGATGGCGCGCGCGCTCAAGGTCGTCGGCCTGATGAACGTGCAGTTCGCGATCCAGCAGGACGCCTCGGGCGCCTCGACCGTGTACGTGCTCGAGGTCAATCCGCGTGCCTCGCGCACCGTGCCGTACGTGTCGAAGGCCACCGGCGTGCAGCTCGCCAAGGTCGCGGCGCTGGCCATGGTGGGCCAGACGCTGGCCGAGCAGGGCGTCACGAAGGAAGTCGTGCCGCGCTACTACTCGGTCAAGGAGGCGGTGTTCCCGTTCGTGAAGTTCCCCGGTGTCGACACCATCCTCGGCCCCGAGATGAAGTCGACCGGCGAGGTCATGGGCGTGGGCATCACCTTCGGCGAGGCCTTCGTGAAGTCGCAGCTCGGCGCGGGCGTGAAGCTGCCGACCGGCGGCGCCGCGTTCATCTCGGTCAAGTCGACCGACAAGCCGCGGGCGGTCGAGTGCGCGCGCGGCCTGCACGAGCTCGGCTTCAAGATCGTCGCCACGCGCGGCACCGGCGCGGCGATCGCGGCCGCCGGGCTGCCGGTGACCACGGTGCACAAGGTCCAGGAAGGCCGGCCGAACGTCGTCGACATGATGAAGAACGGCGAGGTCTCGATGGTGATCAACACCGTCGAGGAGAAGCGCAGCGCGATCGCCGATTCGCGCGCGCTGCGGACCACCGCGCTCGCGCAGCGCATCACCTACTACACGACCATCGCCGGTGCGCTGGCCGCGGTCGAGGGGATGCGCCACGTCTCGGGTCTCGAGGTCTATTCGGTGCAGTCGCTGCACGCGAGTCTCGGCGCGGCCTGAGCGGCGCGGGGTCGTCCGGCGAGGGCGCCGGCGGCCGGTGCTATATTTCGAGCGTCACGCCCCGGGCATCCTGTCCGGGGCGCCTTTTTTTTTGGAGCTGAACGTGAGCACGATCCCGTTGACGGTGCGCGGCGCGCAGCGGCTCAAGGAAGAACTTCATCGGCTCAAGACCGTCGAGCGGCCGGCGGTCATCACCGCGATTGCCGAGGCGCGCGCCCAGGGCGACCTGTCGGAGAACGCCGAGTACGACGCCGCCAAGGAGAAGCAGGGCTTCATCGAGGGTCGCATCGCCGAGGTCGAGTCCAAGCTCGCGGGCGCGCAGGTCATCGATCCGAGCACACTCGACGCGGGCGGCCGGATCGTGTTCGGCGCGACCGTCGACCTCGAGGATCTGGAGGCCGGCTCGACCGTGACCTACCAGATCGTCGGTGACGACGAGGCCGACATCAAGGACGGCAAGATCTCGGTGTCCAGTCCGATCGCGCGCGCGCTGATCGGGAAGTTCGCCGGGGCCGTCGCCGAGGTCAAGGCCCCCGGCGGCCTCCGCGAGTACGAGGTGCTGGACGTCCGGTACCTGTAGCCGCGCCGCCGCGGGGCGCCGGGCCCGGCGGCCGCGCTGCCGACGGCTTGGCGCCGCGGC
>CAIUGQ010000640.1 GCA_903898725.1 uncultured Burkholderiales bacterium
CGCCGGACCGGTGGTCGGCGGCCTGATCTTCGGCCTGCTGCCCGAGGCGCTGCGCGGCGTGCTCAGGCCCGAGGTGCAGTGGATCATCTACGGCGCGCTGATGATCGCCGTGCTGGTGTTCATGCCGAAGGGCATCGTGCCCTCGGTGATGCGGCGCGTGCGCGCGCGCGTGCCGACCGCCGGTGTCCGCCCGTGAACGACGACACCGAACTGCTGTCGCTGACCGGCGTGGTCGTCCGGATCGCCGGGCTGGTCGCGGTCGACGACGTGAGCTTCTCGGTGCGTCGCGGCGAGATCCTCAGCCTCATCGGTCCGAACGGCGCCGGCAAGACGACCACCTTCAACGTGATCTCCGGCTACATGCGTCCGAGCGCGGGGCGGGTGCGGCTGTTCGGCGAGGACATCGTCGGCCTGAGCGCCGACCGCATCGCCCGTCGCGGCCTCGTCCGCAGCTTCCAGCGCACCAGCGTCTTCGCCGGCTGCACCGTGTTCGAGAACGTCCTCACCGCGCTGCACCTGCAGGGGCGTACGGGCGTCTGGGGCGCGCTGACCCGGACCCGGCGCGTCCGCACCGAAGAAGCCGCGCTGCGACGCCAGGCGGGCGAACTGCTCGAGGGGCTGTCGCTGACGGGGCGCGCCGACGAGCTCGCCTCGTCGCTGTCGTATGGCGAGCAGCGCCTGCTCGGCGTCGGGCTGGCGCTGGCCGCACGGCCCCGTCTGCTGCTGCTCGACGAGCCCGCCGCGGGCCTGAATCCGTCCGAGACGAGCCTGTTCAAGGATATGGTCCGCCGGATCCGGGACAGTGGCATCACCGTGCTGCTCGTCGAGCACGACATGCACATGGTGATGTCGGTGTCCGACCGCATCGTGGTGCTCAACCACGGCCGGCTCGTCGCCAGCGGCGCGCCGGCGCAGATCCAGCAGGACCCGGAGGTGATCCGGGCCTATCTCGGCTCGGGGCTCAGACGTGCTCAGGCTTGATTCGGTATCGGTGCGCTACGGCGCCACCCTCGGCGTCGACGCGATCTCGCTCGAGGTCCGCGAGGGCGAGCTGGTCACGCTGATCGGCGCCAACGGCGCGGGCAAGTCGACCACCCTGCGCGCGATCAGCGGCCTCGAGCCGCTGGCGGGCGGGCGCATCGAGTTCGACGGCTCGCCGGTCTCGGGCGCGCTGCCGGCGGTGATCCTCGAGCGCGGCATCGCCCACTGCCCCGAAGGCCGTCGCGTGTTCCCGCAGCTGACCGTGCGCGAGAACCTCGAGATGGGCGCCTTTCGCCGCGTCGATCGCCAGCGCGTGCGCGAGGACATGGAGCGGATGCTCGAGCGCTTCCCGAGGCTGCGTGAGCGCCTGAAGCAGGCGGCCGGCACGCTGTCGGGCGGCGAGCAGCAGATGCTCGCGGTCGCCCGGGCGCTGATGTCGCGACCGCGGCTGATCATGTTCGACGAGCCTTCGCTCGGCCTCGCGCCGAACTTCGTCGAGATGATCTTCGACCTGATCCTGGAGATCCGGCGCGAGGGCACCACCGTGCTGATGGTCGAGCAGAACGCGTATGCCGCGCTGGAGATGTGCGACCGCGCCTACCTGCTGGAGAACGGCCGCATCGTCAGGCAGGGCACCGGCCAGGCCCTGCTCGAGGACGAGGCGGTCCGGCGGGCCTACCTGGGCGGCTGAGGACGCCGGGGCGGCTGTGCCCCGGCGCTCAGCCCGCTCGTCAGGCCTTCGCGGCGGGCTTCTTCGCGGCTGCGGTCTTGGCGGCGGGCTTCCTGGCCGCAGCGGTCTTCGCAGCGGCCGTCTTCGTCGCGGGCTTCTTCGCAGCCGCCGTCTTCGTCGCGGGCTTCTTCGCGGCTGCGGTCTTCGTCGCCGGCACCTTCGCCGCAGGTGCCTTGGCGGCCGGCTTCGCAGCCGCCGCTTTCGCGGCACCCGCCTTGGCAGGGGCGGTCCGCGCGACCTTGGCCGTCGTCGCGACCGCGGTGTCGCCGTCCGCCCCGCCTGCCCCGCCATCCGCCCCGGCACCCGCCGCCGGCTTCGCCCCGGGCTTGCCCGGTCGCGGTGCCGACGCCTGGAACTCGAAGCCGACCTTGCCGTCGGGCTGACGCACCAGGAAGGCCTTGAAGCGACGCCGCGTGCGCGAGGACACGAAGCCGTCGAGCAGGGCCGTGCGGCCCTCCGACAGCAGCTTCGCCATCTGCTCGCGCTCGACCGGCTGCTGCAGGATGACCTTGCCGGAGCGGAAGTCGCAGGTCCGGCCCGCGCCCACCGACTTCTCGCAGACGTAGCTCATGCCGTGCTCGTAGACCCGCGACTGGCAGCGCGGGCAGGCGCCCACCGGCTCCTGGGCCGAGAAGTCCACCGGCTCGTCGTCGTCGCCGGCGTCGGACTGGCCGAAGTCGAACTCGAGCTTCCAGTCGGGCTCGGCGAGCTTGATGATCGCCGAGAACGGCCGGCCCATCTTGCTGCGGAAGCCGTGCAGCGGTCCGATCGTCTTGTCGCGCATCAGCTGCTCGGCCTCGAGCGGCTCGAGCAGGCGCGAGGACGGCGACTTGGTGATCGACCAGTCGCAGGCGGTGCACGCGAAGCGCCGGTAGTTCTCCTTGGCCACGCCGCCGCAGCGCGGGCAGGGCTGGGTCAGCGTCGCGTAGTCGCCGGGCACGTCCGTCGGGCCGTAGCCCTTGGCGCGCGCGACGATGTGCTCGGTCATCTCCGCGATCTCGCGCATGAACGCGTCGCGATCGAGCAGGCCGCGCTCCATCTGCGAGAGCTTGAACTCCCACTCGCCGGTCAGCTCGGGCATCGTGAGCTCGGCCACGCCCAGGCCGCGCAGCAGCGTCAGCAGCTGGAACGCCTTGGCCGTCGCGATCAGGTCGCGGCCCTCGCGGATCAGGTAGTTCTCGTTGATCAGGCCCTCGATCACCTGAGCGCGGGTGGCCGGCGTCCCGAGGCCCTTGGTGCCCATCGCCTCGCGCAGGTCCTCGTCGTCGACGAGCTTGCCCGCGCCTTCCATCGCCGACAGCAGCGTGGCCTCGTTGAAGCGTGCCGGCGGCCGCGTGGCGAGCGACAGCGCCTCGATCGCGTCGGTGCGGACGATCTCGTCCGGATCGACCGCGACCAGCGTGCCGGCGCCTTCCTCGGCGTCCTTGCCCGACTTCTGCTCGATCGCCTCGCGGCCGTGGATCGCGAGCCAGCCGGCATTGACCAGCACCTTGCCCTCGGTCTTGAAGGCGTGTGTCTCGACCGTCGTGATCCGCGTGGTGATGCGGAACTCGGCCGACGGGAAGAACACCGACAGGAAGCGCTTGACCACCAGGTCGTAGATCTTCTGCTCGGCGTCGGACAGGGCCTTGGGCGCCTGCAGCGTCGGGATGATCGCGTGGTGGTCGGAGATCTTGGTGTTGTCGAAGATCCGCTTGTTGCCCGGCCGGATCCAGTCGTTCTTGAGGACCTGCTTGGAGAACTGACCGTACGGATGCACGTCGGCCAGCATGTCCATCGTCTGCCGGACGGTGCCGACGTAGTCCTCGGGCAGCGCCTTGGAGTCGGTCCGCGGATAGGTCAGGACCTTGTGCTTCTCGTACAGCGCCTGGGCCAGCGACAGCGTCGTCTTGGCCGAGAAGCCGAAGCGTCCGTTGGCGTCGCGCTGCAGGCTGGTGAGGTCGAACAGCGCCGGCGCGGCCTGCGTGGTCGGGCGGGACTCCTCGGTGACGGTGCCGGTACGGCCCTCGCAGGCGGCGACGATGGCGCGCGCGCGGTCACCGTCCCAGAGCCGCTCGGCGCGCAGGTCGGCGTCTGCCGGGTTGCGCTGGAAGGCCGGATCGAACCACCGGCCCTCATAGGTGCCCGCCTTCGCGCCGAAGGTCGCCTTGACCTCGAAGTAGGCCCGCGGCACGAACTTGCGGATGCGCTCCTCGCGCTCGACGACGATGGTCAGGGTCGGCGTCTGCACCCGGCCGACCGTGGTCAGGTAGAAGCCGCCGTCGCGCGAGTTGAACGCGGTCATCGCGCGGGTGCCGTTGATCCCGACCAGCCAGTCGGCCACGGAGCGGCAGCGCGCGGCATCGGCGAGCGGCAGCATCTGGCCGTCCTCGCGCAGCGTGGCGAAGCCCTCGCGGATGGCGGTGGTCGTCATCGACTGCAGCCAGAGCCTGCGGATCGGCTGCCTGGCGTTCGCGTGCTGGACGATCAGCCGGAAGATCAGCTCGCCCTCGCGTCCCGCGTCGCAGGCATTGACCAGCGCGTCGACGTCCTTGCGCTTGATCAGCCGCGTCAGCAGCTTGAGCCGGTCGGCACTCTTCTCGATCGGCCTGAGGTCGAACTCCGGCGGAATCACCGGCAGGTGGGCGAAGGACCACTTCCCGCGCTTGACCTCGTACTTCTCCGGCGCGGCGATCTCGACCAGATGGCCGACCGCCGACGACAGCACGAACTCGTCGCTCTCGAAGTAGTCGCCCTGCTTGGTGAAGCCGCCCAGCGCGCGCGCGATGTCGGCGGCCACGGACGGCTTCTCGGCGATGATCAGGGCTTTTCCCATCGGATCCTGGGTAGGGGAGAACCGGTCTGCGCAGCGCTCGGCTACAAGGGGTCGACCGGTTTCAGGGGGCGCCAATCATAAGAGCCGGATCGTTGCGGAAGCAAGTCAGCCGACCGGCGGGGGTCGCACCACCCGACCGTCGGACAGGCGCTGCAGGCGTCCCGCGAGCTCCAGGACAACCAGCCGTGCACTCAGGTCACCGGCCGCCATGCCGAGGTGTGCGGCCAAGGTGTCGGGCAGCACCGGCTCCCGACCGACCGCAGCCAGGATCGGGTCATGCTCCGGCAGCTCGAGCCGCTCGGTCAGGAGCTCTGGCTCATCGTGAGCGCTTGCTGACATGGGTCGCGTCGGCGGGTCGGAGGCATCGTGCCGATGGGGCAATTCGTCGAGCACGTCCTCGGCGCTGCCGACCAGCACCGCGCCCTGCCGGATCAGCGCATGGCAGCCCCGGGAGAGCGGCGAATGGATCGAGCCGGGAATCGCGAAGACCTCGCGACCGAACTCCCCTGCCTGCCGTGCGGTGATCAGCGAGCCGCTGTGCAGGGCCGCCTCGACGACGAGGACCCCGTGCGACATGCCGGCGATCAGCCGATTGCGGCGCGGAAACTGTCCGGGCGCGGGTTCGGTGCCCAGCGGCAGCTCGGAGACGACGGCACCGTCGGCGGCGATCCGTTCGGCCAGGCGGCGGTGACGGGACGGATAGACGACGTCCGCCCCGGTGCCGACCACCGCCACCGTGCCCGCGCCGCCCTCGAGCGCGCCATCGTGCGCGGCCCCGTCCACGCCGAGCGCCAGCCCGCTGGCGACGGTCCAGCCGGCCCGGGACAGCGCGAAGCCGAAGGCGCGCGCATTGGCCACGCCGGCCGCGGTGGGGTTGCGCGAGCCGACGACCGCGACCATCGGCCGCGACAGCGCCTCGCGCTGCCCGACCACGTACAGCAGCGGCGGCGCATCGGCGATCCGCAGCAGCATCGGCGGGTAGTCGGTGTCGGCGAGGGTGATCAGGTGGTGGTGCTCGGCGCGTGCCCACTCGAGCGCCTGCGCGATGCGACGCTCGCGGCCGGCATCGCGTTCGCGCAGCGCCGAGGCGAGCCGCCCGCCGGCGACCTCGTCGAGCAGGCCGCCGCCGGACTCGAAGATGGCGTGCGGCAGGCCGAACTGCTCGAGCAGCGCTCGTGCGCCGACCGGCCCGACGCCGGGTGTCAGCGCGAGCCGCAGCCAGTGCTCGAGGTCCTCGGCCTCGTCCGGTGAGAGCGACACGGCCGGGGGTCCGAGGGGTGGATCAGGGGTTGGTGACCGTCGCTCCGACGGAGATCGGCATCGCGGCCGCGACGACCAGGCCATAGGCGACCCGGTCGAAGACCCGGAACACCAGCAGCTGGCCGATCGGCTCGTTGGGCAGGCGGACCTGCTCCTTGGTGTCCCGGTCGAGGACCATGCGGCCGGTGCTCTGGACCTGCAGCACATGGCCGACCTCCAGGCCCTGCTGCTGCCCGACGGACAGCGCGACGACGCTGAACTTGCCGACCTGGTCGACCCCGCGGTAGACCGAGACGATCCGACCGTCGACCGGCATGCTCGGCGGTCGCGGCGCGACGTTGGGCGCCGAGGCGCGGGTCGCCGGCATCAGGCGATCGCCCTCGCCGATCTCCTCGGCATTGGACTGGATGCGGAAGGTCGCCGGATCGCCGGGCCGGACCATCTCGGCGGCGCCGACGTACAGCGTCTCCCAGCCGAGCGGCTGGCGGGTGGCCGGGTCGATCAGCGGCTTGGCGGGGCGATAGACATGCCAGTCCTTCGTCGCGCCGTCGGCCACGCCACGGGCGTAGGCCGTGTCGCCGCGGCTGAGGAACACCCGGCCGTCCTGCGTGGCGATGATCCGCGGGTGCGACTTGAGGCCCTGCTCCTCGACGATCAGCGGCCGGTTCAGGAACACCTGGATGGCCGCCAGGTTCATCGTCGGGATCGCGTCCCGATCCAGCGGTGCCGAGCGGACCATCGGTTCGGTCCGCTGTGTGCCGTCGCCGGCGCGGCCGGCCGAGGCCATGCCGTCCACCGACCGGCCGAGGCGCAGCCGGGGCTCGGCGCCCGAGCGGTCGAGGTAGACGACGTCGCCCGGGTAGATCAGGTGCGGGTTGGCGATCTGCTCGCGGTTGAGCTGCCAGATCTCGGGCCAGCGCCACGGGCTCTTGAGGAACTTGCCGGAGATGTCCCAGAGCGTGTCGCCGCGCACGACGACGTGCTTGTCGGGGGCGTTGGGGGCCAGCTCCAGCGGTGCGGTGGCACCCTGCGCGAAGGCGGCACCGGCGAGCAGCCAGGCGGCGCAGCCGAGAACCCGCGTGATAGACTTTTTGAGCATGTACGCGCTGCCTGAGATCGTGCTGAGTGCTGCGTGCCCGGGACCGCAGCGTAGGGACCTCCCTGCGCTGGACGTTCCGGTCGGCTTCGGAGCCGCCGACACACCGATGTACCGTGTCGACGTTGCCCCGAATTCCCTCGATGGTACGTCGATTCACATGCGTGTTCGCGCACCCGAGTTCGAACGGTAGGTCTAGTCCGATGGCCGTGCTTGACATCCTCCGCTACCCCGACGCCCGCCTCCACAAGGTGGCCAGCCCCGTCGCGGTCGTCGACGACCGGATCCGGCAGCTGGTCCGGGACATGGCCGAAACCATGTACGCCGCACCCGGCATCGGGCTGGCGGCGACCCAGGTCGACGCCCACCTGCGGGTCATCGTCATCGACACCTCCGAGACCAAGGACGACCTGCTGGTCTTCATCAATCCCGAGATCATCGGGAGCTCGGGGGAGAAGAAGGTCTACGAGGAAGGCTGCCTGTCGGTGCCGGGCATCTACGACGACGTCGAGCGCGCCGGCCGCATCACCGTGCGGGCGCTGAACGAGCGCGGCGAGTCCTTCGATCTCGAGGCCGAGGGCCTCCTCGCGGTCTGCATCCAGCACGAGATGGACCACCTGCAGGGCAAGGTGTTCGTGCAGTACCTGTCGCGCCTGAAGCAGAGCCGGATCAAGAGCAAGATGGCGAAGCTCGACCGGCAGGCGGCCTGAACCCCGCGACCGGGCGCCCGGCCCGCGCCGCGGGCCGGGCCGCGTCCGATCCGGGACGTCGATGAGACTGGTCTTCGCCGGCACCCCGGTGTTCGCGCAGCGTGCCCTCGCGGCGCTGGTCGAGGCCGGTCACGACGTGGCGCTGGTGCTGACCCGCCCCGACAAGCCCGCGCAGCGCGGCCGGCAGCTGATGGCCAGCCCGGTCAAGCAGTGGGCGTTCGAGCACGGCCTCGAGGTCTGGCAGCCGCCCACCCTGCGCGACCCGGCGACCTGGGCCAGGCTGCGCGAGGTCGGCGCCGAGGTCATGGTCGTCGCCGCCTATGGGCTGATCCTGCCGGCCGAGGTGCTCGCGATCCCGCCGCTCGGCTGTCTGAACATCCATGCCTCGCTGCTGCCGCGCTGGCGCGGTGCGGCGCCGATCCAGCGCGCGGTCGAGGCCGGTGACGCGCTGACCGGCGTCACGATCATGCAGATGGACGTCGGGCTCGACACCGGCCCGATGCGGCTGATCCGCGAATGCCCGATCGGCCCGGAGGACACCGGTGCGACGGTGCACGACGCGCTCGCCGAGGCCGGCGCGCAGGCAATCGTCGAGGCGCTCGCCCGACTGGGCGAGGGCACGCTGGCGCTGCAGCCACAGCCGGCCGAGGGCGTCACCTATGCGCACAAGCTGACCAAGTCCGACTCGCCGATCGACTGGTCGGCCCCGGCACGGGCGATCGTCGACCAGGTCCGTGCCTTCGACCCGGTGCCCGGCAGCACCGCGGTGCTCGAGCGCGTGCCCGGGACGGTGCTCAAGGTCTGGCGGGCGCGCTCGGCGAGCCGCCCCGAGGGGACGGCCGAGGCCGCGGCGGGCACCGTGCTGGCCGTCGAGGGCGGCGCGGTCACGGTGGCCTGCGGCGACGGGGCAGCGGTCGCGCTGCTCGAGCTGCAGCGTCCCGGCGGGCGGCGCCTGACGGCGCGCGAGTTCCTCGCCGGCTTCCCGATGGCGGCCGGCGACCGGCTCGCGGGCGATCAGGGATGACCCAGGGATGACGGCCGATCGGCCGCCCCGCGCGCCGGATCCGATCCGTCCCGCCGCCCCTCGCGGCGAGGGCGGCGTCGACCGCGCGCCACTGTCGCGCGAGATGCTCGCCGCCGCCGAGGCGGTGGCCGACCTGCTCGCCGGGCATCGGCTGCCCGATGCGCTCGATGCCCGCACGGCGTCGCTGCCGCCCGCGTCTCGAGCGCCGGCCCGCGACATGGCCTACCACGCGGTGCGCCGGCTCGGCCGGCTGCAGGCGCTGGCCGACCGGCTGAACTCGCGCCGTCCGCTGCCGCGGATGGCCGCGCTCCAGCTCGTGGCGCTGTCGCAGCTGCTCGAGCCGATCCGACCGGCCGCCATCGTGGTCGATCAGGCCGTGGCCGCCGCCCGCAGCCTGTCGCGCGGCCCGGGCGGGGCCGCGGCCGGGTTCCTGAACGCGACGCTGCGCCGGTTCGGCCGCGAGCGCGAGGCCTTGCTCGCCGCCCTCTCGAGTGACCCGGTCGCCCGGTTCGACCATCCCGACTGGTGGCTGCGCAAGCTCGCCGAGGCCTGGCCCGATCGCTGGGAGGCGATCGCCGAGGCCGGCAACCATCAGGCGCCGCTCGTGCTGCGGGTGAATCGCCGCGCCGCCGACCCCGAGGTGATGGCCGCCCGCCTGACCGCGGCCGGCGTGCCCAACCGGCGCATCGGGCCCGAGGCCCTCGTGCTCGAGCGCGCGCTGCCGGTCGAGGCGATCCCCGGCTTCGCCGAGGGGGAGGTGTCGGTGCAGGACGCCGGTGCCCAGCTGGCCGCCCGGCTGCTCGACGTCGCCCCCGGCCACCGCGTGCTCGATGCCTGCGCCGCGCCCGGCGGCAAGACCGCCCACCTGCTGGAGCTGGCCGACATCGACCTGCTGGCGATCGACGTCGACGCCGCACGGTGCCAGCGGATCGAGCAGACGCTGTCACGGCTCCATCTGCCGACCGGCGCGGCGAGGGTCGAGGTTCGCGCCGCCGATGCGGTCCGACCGCAGACCTGGTGGGACGGCCGTCCGTTCGACCGGATCCTGCTCGACGCCCCGTGCAGCGCCTCGGGCATCGTGCGCCGCCACCCCGATGCGCGGTGGCTGCGCCGTCGTGGCGATATCGCCACACTCGTGCTGCAGCAGGGACGAATGCTCGAGGCGCTTTGGCCGCTGCTGGGCCCGAATGGTAAATTGCTCTACGTCACCTGCTCGGTGTTCCCTGAAGAGGGCGAGGCGGTGGTGCAGCGCTTCATCGGGGCCCGCACGGATTGCGTGCGTGAGCCGCTCACCTGGCGATGGGCCGACGGTGTCTGCGAGCCGGTCGCCCAGTTGTTTCCACAGTCCGGGGCGATGCGTGAGCACGACGGCTTCTTCTATGCCTGCCTGACCAGACGACAGTGAAGCGACGCACCGCCATCGCGGCGCTGTCGACGGCAGCGCTGCTGGCGTGGTTGCCCGCCGCCCGACCCGCCGACACCATCGACGTGATCAACGTCGGAGTCGAGCCGTCCTCCGACGGCGAGGCCTGGCTGCTCTCGGCCGACTTCACGCTGTCGCTCGGTCCTCAGCTCGAGGACGCGGTCAACAAGGGCGTGCCGCTGTTCTTCCTGGTGGAGTTCGAGCTGCTTCGACCACGCTGGTACTGGTGGGACGAGCGGACCGCGCTGGCGACCCAGACCCATCGGCTGTCCTATCATGCGCTGACCCGCCAGTACCGGGTGCTGCTCAACGGCGTGCCTCAGGCCTTCGGTTCGCTGCCGGAGGCGCTCGATGCGATGTCGCGGCTGCGGGCCTGGCGGGTGATGCCGCGGGACCGGACCCGCAGCGGCACCACTTACGAGGGCTGGCTGCGGCTGCGGCTCGACACCAGCCAGCTGCCCAAGCCCTTCCAGATCACGGCGCTCACCAATCGGGACTGGAACCCGCAATCTGAATGGAAGCGGTTCCCCTTCACGCCGGAGACCCCTCGAAGCGCACCGTGACGCGAGCGCTCAGGTACGCGCTCTTCGTGTCGGTCGCGCTCGCGGCGGTGCTGCTGGCGATGCTCGCGGTGGCCAGCGGCAACGACCGGCTGCTCGAGAGCCATTACGGACTGCTGCTCGGGCTGAACGTGGCCATCGGCATCGCGCTGCTGCTGCTGGCCGCCGAGCTCGCGCGCCGCCTGTGGCAGCGCTGGCGCGCGGGGCTGTTCGGCACGCGGCTGATGGTCCGGCTGGCGCTGGCCTTCGTCGTGATGACGCTGGTGCCGGTCGGCCTGATCTTCGCGGTCGCGGTGCAGTTCCTCGGCCGCTCGGTCGAGTCCTGGTACGACGTGCCCATGGAGCGCGCGCTCGAGTCGGGCCTGTCCCTCGGGCGCGCCTCGCTCGACTCGCTGCTCGTCGACCTGCAGTCCAAGACGCGCTCGATGGCCGGGGAGCTCGCCGACGTGCCCCAGAACCAGTGGGCGCCGACGCTGAACCGGATGCGCGAGCAGGCCGGCGCCCAGGAGGCCGTCATCCTGACCGGCAGCGGCCGGATCGTCGTGGCCAGCGGGGGCGGCTATGCGAACCTGCTGCCCGACCTGCCCTCGCAGGCGGCGCTGCGCCAGGCGCGCGGTGCCCGCCTCTATGCCGCGGTCGAGCCGGTCGAGGCAGGCCCCGGCGGCGAGGCGCGTGGCCTGAAGCTGCGGGTCGTCCAGTCGATCCCCCTGGGCGGCCAGCTCGGCGAGGAGCCGCGGTTCCTGCAGCTCGTCCAGCCGGTCCCGCCGCAGCTCGCCGAGAACGCCGAGGCCATCCAGCAGGGCTGGCGCGACTACCAGCAGCTCTCGCTGTCGCGCGCCGGGCTCAAGCGGATCTTCCGGATCACGATGACGGTGACCCTGCTGCTCACCGTGTTCTCGTCGATCGCCGCGTCGTTCCTGCTGGCCGGCTGGATGACCGGGCCGCTGTCGATGATCGCCGCCGGCACGCGGGCGGTCGCCGAGGGCGACTTCCGTCCGGTCAAGGACTACACCGGCCGCGACGAGCTCGGCGTGCTGACCCAGTCGTTCAACGCGATGACCCGCCAGCTCGACGAGGCGCGCGCGCTGGTCGAACGCAACCAGCACGAGCTCGAGCGGGCCAACGCCCGACTCGCCAGCGTGTTGGCCAACCTGACCGCCGGCGTGATCGTGCTCGACGAGGACTTCCGCGTGACGCTGGCCAACGTCGGCGCGGAGCGGATCCTCGAGGTCGGTGCCGAGGCGATGGTCGGCCGTCGGCTCGACTCGGTGCCGCGCCTGGCCGAGGCCGCGCCGCAGATCCTCGAGGCCTTCGCCGAGCTCGAGGAGGGCACGCACCTCGGCTGGCAGCGCCAGCTCGCGTTCCGGCGCGACGGACCGGGGTCCGAGCGGCGCGCCGAGACCCGGCCCGACGCGGCGCCGGCCCTGACGCTGCTGGTGCGCGGCGCGCGGATGCCCACGGCGCAGCGGGGCTGGCTGGTGGTGTTCGACGACGTGAGCGAGGTGGTGTCCGCGCAGCGGGCGGTCGCCTGGAGCGAGGTGGCACGGCGCCTGGCCCACGAGATCAAGAACCCGCTGACCCCGATCCAGCTCGCGGCCGAGCGCCTGCAGCACCGCCTCGCCGACAAGCTGCCGCCCGCCGAAGCCGAGCTCCTGGCCCGAAGTTCGCAAACGATTGTGAACCAGGTCGGCGCGCTGAAGCTGATGGTCGACGAGTTCCGTGACTACGCGCGGCTGCCTGCCGCACGGCTCGCGCCGCTCGACCTCAACGGGCTCGCCACGGACGTGCTCGCCCTGTACGCGCCGATCGAAGCCGCCGGCGGCCTGCGCGCCGAGCTCGCGCCCGACCTGCCGCCGATCCTCGGCGATGCCTCGCAGCTGCGGCAGGTGATCCACAACCTCGTCAAGAATGCGCTGGAAGCCACGGAAAAACAGCCGCAGCGCTCGATCGAGGTGATCACCGAGCCGATCCGCCGCGGCGGCCAGGTCGCCGGTGTGCGGCTGGTGGTGCGCGACAACGGTCCGGGGTTCCCGACGGGGTCGC
The DNA here is from genome assembly GCA_903898725.1 of uncultured Burkholderiales bacterium. Classification (GTDB taxonomy): domain Bacteria; phylum Pseudomonadota; class Gammaproteobacteria; order Burkholderiales; family Burkholderiaceae_E; genus UBA4615. Next base: position 12,643 of record CAIUGQ010000640.1, read on the forward strand.
TCGCCCGCGTCTTCGAGCCCTACGTGACGACCAAGCCCAAGGGCACGGGGCTGGGTCTCGCGATCGTCCGCAAGATCGTCGAGGAGCACGGTGCCCGCATCGATGCGGTGAACCGGTCCGATGCCGATGGCGGCGTCGGCGGCGCCTCGGTGAGCCTGCTATTTACGAGATTGGCAAAAAGCGACGACAATTGCGGCGCGCACACAACACTCGAAACGAGCCAGCCGCCGGTCGTCCTGCCGGTCAGGCCGGCCTAGAGCTAGGAAGCCATGGCGGAAATTCTGGTCGTTGACGACGAGGTGGGGATTCGGGAGCTGCTCTCCGAGATCCTCGGGGACGAAGGTCACTCGGTCCACCTCGCCGAAAACGCGCAACAGGCCCGGGAGTCGAGAGAGCACAACCCGATCGACCTGGTGCTCCTCGACATCTGGATGCCCGACACCGATGGCGTCACCCTGCTCAAGGAGTGGGCCAACGGCGGCAAGCTGACGATGCCGGTGATCATGATGTCCGGCCACGCGACCATCGACACCGCCGTCGAGGCCACCCGGATCGGCGCGCTCGACTTCCTCGAGAAGCCCATCGCCCTGCAGAAGCTGCTCAAGGCGGTCGAGCAGGGGCTGGCGCGGGGCCGCGCGCAGAGCGCCCCCAAGGTGGCGCCCCAGGCCTATCACCCGCTCGCCGCGAGCAGCGCCGGCGTCCCGATGATCACGATGCTGCCGGTCGGCGGCAACGGCGGCCCCAACGTGCCGCTGATGTCGCCGTCGGCGCAGTTCCTCACCGCGCCGGTCGCCGGCCCCGGCGGCTCGCCCGCGGCGTCCCGCGAACTGCCGCTCGACCTGCCCCTGCGCGAGGCGCGCGATGCCTTCGAGCGCGCCTACTTCGAGCACCACCTGTCGCGCGAGCACGGCTCGATGACCCGGGTGGCCGAGAAGACCGGCCTCGAGCGCACCCACCTGTACCGCAAGCTCAAGCAGCTCGGCATCGACCTGTCGAAGGGCGCGTACCGCAAGGGTACGCAGACCCCGCAGTGATGACTTGAAGATCGTCATCCTCGGCGCCGGGCGGGTCGGCGCGTCGGTCGCGGAGAGCCTCGTCTCCGAGCAGAACGACATCACGGTCATCGACACCGACGGTGCCCGCCTCGCCGAGCTCCAGGACCGGCTCGACCTGCGCACGGTGGTCGGCAATGCCGCGCAGCCCTCGACGCTGCGCGCGGCGGGCGCCGACGACGCCGACATGGTGATCGCCACGACGCAGAGCGACGAGACCAACCTCGTCGCCTGCCACCTCGCCGCACAGGTCTTCAACGTGCCGACGCGCATCGCGCGGGTGCGCGGCGCCGATTTCCAGGACAACCCCGAACTCGTCGGCGAAGGCGCCTTCTCGGTCGATCACCTGATCGTCCCCGAGAAGACCGTCACCGACTACGTCGCCAAGCTGGTCGAGTTCCCCGAGGCGCTGCAGGTGCTGGAGTTCGCCGGCGGCGCCGCCAGCCTGATCGCGGTGCGCGCGCATCCGGGTGGCCTGCTGGTCGGCAAGCCGATCCGCGACATCAAGTCGCACATTCCACAGGTTGACTCCCGGATCGTCGCGATCTTCCGCGGCGACGGCGCGGTCTACCCGGACGGCGACACGCTGATCGAGCCGGGCGACGAGGTGTTCGTGCTGGCCGCCACCGAGCACATCCGCACGGTGATGACCGAGCTGCGCAAGATGGACAAGCCGGTGCGCCGGGTGATGCTCGCCGGCGGCGGGCGGATCGGCATGCGGCTCGCGCGGCGGCTCGCCGACCACATCGACGTGCGCATCATCGAGCCCGACGTCCGGCGCTGCGAGCAGCTCGCCGCCGAGCTGCCCTCGAACGTGCTGGTGCTCAACGGCGACGCCACCGACGAGGACCTGCTCGAGGAGGAGAGCGTCGGCGAGATGGACCTGTTCTGCGCGCTCACCTCCGACGACGAGGACAACATCATGTCCTCGCTGCTGGCCAAGAAGATGGGTGCGCGGCGCGTGATCGCGCTGATCAACCGCCGCGCCTATGCCGACCTGGTCGAGGGCGGCAAGATCGACATCGCGATCGTGCCGGCGCAGGCGACGATCGGCGAGCTGCTCGCGCACGTGCGCCGGGGGGACGTCGCGGCGGTGCATTCGCTGCGGCGCGGGGCGGCCGAGGCGCTCGAGGCGATCGCGCACGGCGACCCGCGCTCGAGCAAGGTGGTCGGGCGGCGCATCGAGCAGCTCGACCTGCCTTCGGGCACCACCATCGGGGCGATCGTCCGGCAGGCGCCGGGCAACCGCTCCGAGGTGATCGTCGCCCACCACGACACCGTGATCGAACCCGAGGACCACGTCATCGTCTTCGTGGCCAACAAGCGGATGATCCCGCGCGTCGAGAAGCTGTTCCAGGTCGGCGTCGGCTTCTTCTGAAGCGGCCGCGGCCGTCGCCGTGGCGCTCGTGTGAGAAATGCCCGGCGGCAGGGTCGGGAACTGCGTGACAGTGGCGCGGCGTGCGCCTACCATTCCGGGCCCCACCACAGGAGACCCCCATGACCCAGCAGACCGGCACGCGCCGGCGGTTCATCGCGACCGCAGGAGCCGCCACGGGCGCCGCCCTCGGCTTCCCGGCGATCGTCAAGGCGCAGACCACCTCGCTTCGCTTCCAGAGCACCTGGCCGGCGAAGGACATCTTCCACGAGTACGCCAACGACTTCGCCAAGAAGGTCAATGACATGACCGGCGGCGAGCTCAAGATCGAGGTGCTGCCCGCGGGCGCCGTCGTGCCGGCCTTCGGCCTGCTCGACGCGGTCTCCAAGGGCACGCTCGACGGCGGCCACGGCGTCGTCGTCTACCACTACGGCAAGAACAACGCGCTCGCGCTGTGGGGCTCCGGCCCGGCGTTCGGCATGGACGCGAACATGCTGCTGTCCTGGCACAAGTACGGCGGCGGCAAGGAGCTGCTGAGCAAGCTCTACACGGCCGTCGGCGCCAACGTCTACTCGTACGTCTATGGCCCGATGCCGACGCAGCCGCTCGGCTGGTTCAAGAAGCCGATCGCGAAGGTCGAGGACGTCAAGGGCCTGAAGTACCGCACGGTCGGCATCTCGATCGACGTGTTCACGAAGATGGGCGCGGCGGTCAACGCGCTGCCCGGCGGCGAGATCATCCCGGCGATGGACCGCGGCCTGCTGGATGCGGCCGAGTTCAACAACGCCTCGTCCGACCGTCTGCTCGGCTTCCCCGACGTGGCCAAGGTCTGCATGCTGCAGAGCTTCCACCAGAACGCCGAGCAGTTCGAGATCCTCTTCAACAAGGCCAAGCTCGATGCGCTGCCGCCGAAGCTGAAGTCGATCATCGACAACGCCGTCGAGGCCGCCTCGGCCGACATGTCCTGGAAGGCGGTCGACCGCTACTCGAAGGACTACGCCGAGATGCAGGCGAACCAGGGCGTGAAGTTCTACAAGACGCCGGACGCGATCCTGCAGCAGCAGCTCAAGTTCTACGACGAGGTCGTCAAGGCCAAGTCGAGCGACCCGCTGTTCGCCGAGATCATCGCGTCGCAGCGCGCGTTCGCCGAGCGTGCGGTCCGTTGGGACATGGACACCAACGTGAACCGTCGGATGGCCTACACGCACTACTTCGGCAAGAAGGGCTGACGCCCTCGCGGGCGGCGCGACGCGCCGCCCGCGGCATCGCCCGCCGACGGCCCGCGTGCCGTCGCGCGGCGGTGCCGATCGATGCAGCCGGCCTTTGTCGCCGGGCTCGATGCAGCAGGTGCCGGTGCCTTCACCGGCCTATCGATGTTCGGGCGGCGTCCGCAGATGCGGGCACGTCGCCTCGGGGCTCTCGCCATGCAGAAATTCTTCCTCGCCGTCGACCGCGTCTCCACGTTCGCGGGACAGGCGTTCGCTTGGCTGATCGTCGCGCTGACCGGTCTCATCTGCTGGGAGGTGTTCTCCCGTTACGTGATGAACAGTCCGCACGCCTGGGCGTTCGACGTGCAGATCCAGATGTACGGAGCGCTGTTCATGATGGCGGGCGCCTACACGCTGTCGAAGAACGGGCACGTGCGCGGCGACATCCTCTACGGCTTCTTCAAGCCCCGCACGCAGGCCTTCTTCGACCTGCTGCTCTACGTGCTGTTCTTCCTGCCCGGCGTGTGCGCGCTGGCCTGGGCCGGCTATTCCTTCGCCGCCGACTCGTGGGCGATCAAGGAACACTCCTCGATCAGCGCGGACGGCCCGCCGCTGTACTTCTTCAAGTCGATCATCCCGATCGCCGGCGGGCTGCTGCTGATGCAGGGCCTCGTCGAGATCATGCGCTGCGTGGTGTGCCTGCGCGAGGGCGCGTGGCCGTCGCGCGAGCAGGACGTCGAGGAGGTCGACGTCGACAAGCTCAAGGCGATGGTGACGCGCGACGGCGAGGCACCGCCTGCCGTCGGCCCCGTCAGCGCCGCCGGGGAGCGCTGAACCATGCGCCGCGAGATGTATTTCGGCCTGGCGATCATGGGGATGATCGTCGCTGCCGTGCTGTTCTTCATGCCCTGGGGCAACATGACCAGCGGCCACCTCGGCCTGCTGATGCTCGGCCTCGTCGTCGTCGCGATCATGCTCGGCTTCCCGACGGCGTTCACGCTGATGGGCATGGGGATGATCTTCGCGTTCATCGCCTACCGCATGCGATCGCCCGAGCTCGCGCTCGGGCAGACGCTCGACCTGATGGTCCAGCGCGCCTATGCGGTGATGGGCAACGACGTGCTGATCTCGATCCCGCTGTTCGTGTTCATGGGCTACCTGGTCGAGCGCGCGAACCTGATCGAGAAGCTGTTCCGCAGCCTGCACCTCGCGCTCGCGCGCGTGCCCGGCTCGCTCGCGGTGGCCACGCTGTTCACCTGCGCGGTGTTCGCGACCGCGACCGGCATCGTCGGTGCGGTGGTGACGCTGATGGGCCTGCTCGCCCTGCCCGCGATGCTGCGTGCCGGCTACTCGGTGCAGGTGTCGGCAGGCGTGATCACCGCGGGCGGCTGCCTGGGCATCCTGATCCCGCCGTCGGTGATGCTGATCGTCTACGGTGCGACGGCCGGCGTCTCGGTCGTGCAGCTGTACGCCGGCGCGTTCTTCCCCGGGATCATGCTGGCCGGTCTGTACGTGGTGTACGTGGTCGTGCTCGCCAAGATCCGGCCCGACCTGATGCCGCCGCTGACCGCGGCCGAGCGCCACGTGCCGCTGACGCCGACCGCGCAGACGCTGCATGACCGCGTCAGCACGAAGGTGCTGCCCGGTCTCGTCGGTGCGCTCAAGGGCTCGCGCAACGCCGGTGTGCCGTTCCTCGAGGTGATGCGCCAGGCGCTGATCGCCGCGCTGCCGGCGATCTTCCTCGCGGTGCTCCTGACGGTGATGTGGCGCAGCGCCACCGCGCCCGACGTCGCGGTCGACACCGGCGGCATGGTGGAGATGGGGGCGGGCGGATCGGAGGTGTCGTCACCGGGCAGTGGCCTGGACGAGCCCCAGGGGGGCGAGGCCGAGAAGACCGAGGGCGGGCTGGCCGAGCCGCCGTCGGACGACGCCCCGAAGGCCGAAGGCGTGCAGGAGCCGCCCGGCGCGACTGCGGCGCAGCCCGCAGCCGACGCGCCGGCCGCCGCCGCGGTACCGGGGGCCACCGCTGCCCAGACCGTGGC
>CAIUGQ010000641.1 GCA_903898725.1 uncultured Burkholderiales bacterium
CAGCGCCCGGGGCACCGGCTTGTCGAGGAAGCCGCGGATGCTGCGGCGGCTGCGGATGACGTCGTCGAATTCCATCTCGGGCTCTCGGTCTGTTCCAGGCGGACGGGGCGTCATCGTCCGCCGAAGCGCGGCTGATGGCACACGAACGTACCGGATTCGACGGGCCGCCAGTGGGCTAGTCGACGGCCTCGCTCCGATCGAGCGACCACAGCCTCGCCAGCAGCCGCTCGGCTTCGGCGGCGCCGATCGTGGGCGTGGCCAGCTCGCGCAGCTTCCCGCCGAGGTCCTCGTCGCTCAGCGGCAGCTCGGGGTCGCCCTTGCGGTCGGGCTGCAGCCGCTCGAAGGTCCGGCCGTCGTGCAGCCGCACGGCGATGCGCGCGGCGCGTCGTGCGGGGAAGCCGGCGTCGATGTCGGCGTCGAGCGATTCGGTGATCGTGGTCATCAGCGCGCGGGTCCGCGGATCCTCGAGCCGGGCCGGCTCGAACGCGGACAGGCGCACGCTGCCGTGCGCGAGGGCGGTGGCCACCAGGTAGCGCAAGCTGAACTTCGCCTGTTCGGGCGTGACGGGGTCGCGGTGATGCGCCATCTCCAGCGCGTCGCGATAGACGCCCAGGCGGATGGCCGCGACCTCGCCCGCGTCGAAGCCGTGCTCGGCCTGGAGCGCCAGTGCGCCGTCGATCGCAGGGAACGCGTGGCCGCAGCCCACGTGGTTCTTGAACGTGAGGCGGGTGACGTGAAAGTCGCGGCCGAGCGTCGCGTCGTCGTTCGACCAGTCGGCGTCACGGCTCCTCGCGCGGCCCAGGCCGGCGTCGCCTTCGAAGATGTCCAGCGAGCTGCGCAGACCGGCCCGGGCGAGCCGCGCGGCGAGCAGCCCGAGCTCGGCGGCGCGGCCTGCATGCAGCGGCTTGGCCAGGGTCTCGGCGCGGAACGCCTGCTGCAGGCCGGCGGTGCCGGTGGCGGCGATCGCCAGCGCGTGCGCGAACGCTTCGGCGTCGAGCCGCAGCACGGTCGCGCATGCGGCCGCCGCGCCGAAGCTGCCGCTGCTGCCGGTGTTGTGCCAGGTCGCGTAGTGCGAGCGGCCCCTCGCGACGCCGATCCGCGTGGACACCTCGTAGCCGACGACCACCGCTCGCAGGAAGGCGAGCCCGCTCGTGGGCTGCGTCTGCGCAGCCGCCAGCGCCGCGGCGATGGTTGCGGCGCCGGGGTGGTACATCGCCTCGCGGAAGCTGTCGTCGAGTTCGGCCGCATGGGCGGCGGTGCCGTGGTACAGCGCGGCGGCCCGCGCGGTGGCCGCGCGGCCGTCGGCGAGCTGGCAGGGCCCGATGCCGATCTCGTCCTGGAGCGCAGCGTCGAGGGTCCGCACGGCCCGCGTGCCGAGGCCCGGGTAGAGCGCGGCGTGCCAGTCGATCACGGCGCGCTTCGCGTGGTGGATCACCTCGGCGGGCAGCGCGCCCGCGGCGACGGCCACCGCACGGGTCGCCAGCCGCTGTGCGACGGTTGCCGGCGCGGGGGCCTGCGGGCTCGGGCTCATCGTGTCCTCCGGCCGGCTCAGGCCAGCACCGCCACGCCGTCGGCGGCGCACACGCCGTGGCCGGCGGGCAGCACGAAGAGCGGATTGATCTCGGCCTCGAGCAGGCGGTCGCCGAGCTGCGCGACCATCGTCGAGAACGCGACGATCGCGTCCGACAACGCGTCGACGTCGGCCTTGGAGCGTCCGCGGAAACCGTCGAGCAGCGGCCAGGTCCTGAGTTCGCGTGCCATCGAGGCCGCGTCCTCTCGACCGAGCCCGCCCTCGGGCGGCAGCAGGCGCATCGTCGTGTCCTTGAACAGCTCGGCGGTCACGCCGCCCATGCCGAGCAGGATGGCGGGGCCCAGCGCGTCCCGATGCATGCCGAGGATCAGCTCCGTGCCGCCGTCCACCATCTGCTGGACCAGGAACCGGTCGGGCCGTACGCCCGCGCCGCGGGCGACGTCGTCGGACATCTGGAGCAGACGTGTCCCGACGGCCTCGGGCGGCAGGTTCACCGCCACGCCGCCGACGTCGCTCTTGTGCGTGATCGTCGACGACAGGATCTTCAGCACGACGCGCGGCCCGAGCTCGAGCGCGGCCGCGCGGGCCGCGTCGGCGTCGGTGACCACCCGCTCGGCCGCGCACGGCACGCCGAAGCGCGCGAACAGCCGCTTCGCCTGCGCCTCGTCGAGCGAGCCGCCGGGCAGGTCGTCGATCGATGGGGCCGACGTGCCGGGCAACGAGCACGCGGGCGGCACGAAGTGGCGCGCCGCGAGCAGGCCCGCGAGCGCCGCCGTGCAGCTCTCCGCCGCCGCGAAGGCGGGCACGCCACGGCGCGTCAGCAGGGCGCCGACCTCGGGTGCGTGCGGGCTCACGTAGGCGAGCACCGGCTTGTCCGACTCGGGCAGGCAGGCCTCGATCGCACCGGCCATCAGTTCGGGCATCGCGAGGCTCGACGAGCCGACGACGATCACCAGCGCGTCGTAGCTCGGGCTGGCCAGCAGGGTCCGGATCGCGCCGCGCAGCAGGTCCGGGCGCAGGCCCGCGAGCGTCACGTCGATCGGGTTGCGGTCGAGCACCGCCTCGCTGCCGGTCTGCAGCGCACGCAGCGCCTCGGCCGTCGCCGCGTCGGGCGCCGGCGTGTCGAAGCCCGCCACGCCCAGGTCGTCGGACACCAGCGTGCCCGCGCCTCCGGTGGAGGTGAGGATCGCGATGCGCCGCCCCTGCAGCCTGCGGCCGGCGGCGAGCGCCGCAGGAATGTCGAGCAGGTCGGCGAAGGTCCGCGCGCGGATCACGCCCACCTGCCGGAACAGCGCGTCATACATCGCGTCGGCACCCGCCATCGCGCCGGTGTGCGAGACGGCGGCACGCGCGCCCGCCTCGGAGCGGCCGATCTTGAACGCGACGACCGGCGTGCCCGCGGCCGCGGCCTTCAGGCAGGCACGGCGAAAGCGCTCCGGATGGCGGACGGTCTCGACGTACAGCGCGATCACGCGGGTCGCCGGATCGTCGGCCAGGTACTCGATGAAGTCGGACAGCTCGAGGTCGACCTCGTTGCTGGTGGCGACGAGCTTCGACAGCCCGATCCCGCGCGCCGCGGCGCGCGACAGCAGCGAGCCCAGGATGCCGCCGCTCTGCGAGACCACGCCGATCGAACCCACCGGGAACTCGTCCATCTCGAGCGCGCCCGAGGGCGACAGCACGATGCGGTCGGTGAGATTGACCAGGCCGATCGTGTTGGGGCCGAGCAGGCGCATGGTGCCCGCGGCCTCGACGAGCTGGCGCTGACGCAGTGCGCCCGCTTCGCCCGTCTCGGTGTAGCCGCTGGCGAGCACGATGGCCGCGCCGCAGCCCAGCGCCGCCAGCTCGCGCACCGCAACGTGGGCCCGCTCGGCCCCCAGCAGCACGACGCCGACGTCGGGCACCTCGGGCAGCGACGCCACGTCGGGCCAGCAGGGCAGGTCGCCGATCCGGTCGGCCTTCGGATTGACCGGCAGGATCCGGCCGGCGAACCCGTGCTTGAGCAGGTAGGCGACAGGGCGACCCGAGGTCTTGGTCGGATCGGCGGAGGCGCCGATCACCGCGACGCTGCGCGGGCTGACGAGGCGGGCGACGGCATCCACGGCGTCACTCCTTCGCGGCGGACTTCGCGAGGAAGGCCTCGACCGACGCACGGTGCTCGCTGCTCGTGTAGCAGCTGCCCTGCGCGAACACGTCGTGCGAGGACAGCTCGAAGCTCTGGTTCAGGATGGTCTTCGACAGCGCGAGCGCCGTGCCCGAGCCCTGCGACAGCGCCCGCGCCCAGACCTGCGCATCGGCCAGCAGCGTGTCCGCCCCCGTGCGGCGGTCGACGATCCCGAGCGTCGCCGCCTCGTCGACGTCCACCTTGCGTCCGGTGAAGATCAGCTCCTTCGCGCGCGCCAGGCCGACCCGACGCGGCAGGAAGTACATGCCGCCGCCGTCGGGCACGATGCCGCGGTGGATGTACGACCAGGTGAAGCTCGCCCACTCGCTGGCGATCACGAAGTCGCAGGCCAGCGCCGTGTCCGCGCCCAGCCCCGATGCGGCACCGTTGACGGCCGCGATCACCGGCTTGGGCATGGTGTGCAACAGTGCCTGCGTGTGGTGGACACGCTGCTGGCGGTGCCAGCCGTTGAACCCGACCTCGCCGGCCGGGGCGTTCATCCGCTTCTGCATGCCGCTGACGTCGCCGCCGGCGCAGAAGCCCTTGCCGGCGCCGGTTAGCACGAGCGCGCGGATGGACTTGTCGGCGGCCACCCGCTCGAGCGCCTCGATGAATTCCGAGCGCATGTCGTCGCTGAACGCATTGCGCTTGTCGGGACGGTTCAGCGTGATCGTCGCGATCGCGTCGGCCACCGAGAGTTCGATGAACTGGTAGGACATGGGGGTGCTCCGTTGAAGAGGGCCGGCGATCAGTCGGCCTTGATCGCGTTCTCCTGGACCAGCTTGCGCCAGCGCGCCTCCTCGGCGCGGACGAAGCGGTCCAGTTCCGCGGGCTCGGACGCGATGACGACCAGGCCTTCCTGCTCGACGCGCTTGGCGAACTCGGGCAGGCGCGCCGCCTTGCGCGCGGCGGCGTTGAGCCGGGTGATCACCTCGGCCGGGGTGCCGGCGGGCGCGTACAGACCGTACCAGCTCTCGACGACGAAGCCGGGTACCGTGTCCACGATCGCGGGAACGCCCTTGAGGGCCTCGGAGGGCGCGGCACCCGTCACGCCGATCGCCCTCAGCTTGCCGGATTCGACATGCGCCGCGACGGCCGCGGCGGTGCCGAACAGCATGTCGACCTGTCCGCCGATCAGGTCCGTCATCGCGGGTCCGGCGCCCCGGTAGGGCACGTGCGTCATCTCGACCTTGGCGAGGTTGGTGAACATCTCGCCTGCCATGTGGGCCGAGGTGCCGTTGCCCTGGGACGCATACGTCAGCTTGCCCGGGTTCGCCTTCGCCGCGGCGAGCACGTCGCGAACGGACGTGAAGGGGCTGTCGGTGCGCACGACGAGCACGTTCGGGCCCTTGCCGATCAGCGTGATCGGCACGAAGGCCTTGTCGGTCGCATACGGCAGCTTCGGCAGCAGGCTGGGGTTGACCGCGTGCGCGAAGGTCGCGATGACGATCGTGTAGCCGTCGGGCGCGCTCTTGGCGACCGCATCGGTGCCGATGACCGTGCCGCCGCCGGGCTTGTTGTCGACGATGACCTGCTGGCCGAGGTCCTTGGAGATGCCCGCCGCGAGCGTTCGGGCGATCAGGTCGGTGCCGCCGCCCGGGGCGAAGGGCACGACGAGCCGGATCGGCCGCTCGGGCCAGGCGGCGAACACGAGTGCAGGCGCCGCGAACAGCAGCAGCGTCGCGACGAGCGTTCGATGAAGGGTCAGGATCCTGGAGCGCGTCGTCCGCATGGTGTCTCCTTGGTGTGGGGGGCTGGAACGCCCGCCGTGCGGCGCGACGTCCTCCCGACCAGCATAGGGAGCGCGTCGAGCCCGCGCACTCGTATGATTCCACCTGATGGAAACGACCCGTGAGGTCCCGTGCTGCGAGATCGACCGAAGACCGCCTGGGGGGCGGACCGCCTGTCCCCGTCCAATCGTTCTCTCGAACGCGGGATCGACCTGCTGAGGGCGTTCCGTCCGGGCTCGGCGCTGCTGGGCAACGGCGAACTGGCCGAGCGCACCGGGCTGCCGCGCGCCACCGTCAGCCGGCTCACCCAGACGCTGGTCGGCAGCGGCCTGCTGCAGCTGGATCCGGCGGCCCGCGCCTATCGACTCTCGCCGGCCGTCCTGAGCCTCGCGCATGCGATGCGCAGCGGCTCGTCGCTGCTCGCGATGGCGGCCCCGCTGATGCGTGAGGTGGCCGAGCGCGAACGGGTCAACGTCGGCCTCGCCGCGCCCGACGGCGACGAGATGGTCTACCTTGAGTCGATCCGGTACAGCCGCCGGGTCGCCTTGCGCACCGTCGTGTCCGGACAGCGGGTTCCGATGGAACTGACCTCGCTGGGGCGCGCCTACCTCGCGGCCGCCACCGACGATCGGTTCCGCGCACTGATGACGCACTTCCGTTCCCGGCGCCGCCGCGCGTGGACGGCGCTGGACGCGGAGATCCGACGCTCGATCGCCGACGTCCGCGAGCGGGGCTGGTGCGCGGTGTCGTGGCAGCCGGAGGTGGTCGCGGTGGCGACGCCGATCGCGGTCGGCGGCGGCGTCTACGTGATGAACGCGAGCGTCTCGACGGAGGAATCGATCGACGAGGTGGCGCCCCGCCTGGCGCGCATCGTCGTGGCGCTCGGGGCCGATGTCGTCGACGCGGTCGACCAGACCCAGCCCGGTGCCTGACGGACGCGCGCTCGCGCACGGCTCGGCCCGCTCGGATCGGGCAGGACGGCTCCTCGTCGCTCGGCCGGAGTCGGCCGATCACACGAAAACGGACCGGCGCCGCGGGCCCGGAGGTGCACCCGCCGACGGCCGCGCCTGCATCATCCGGTACTTAGGCATGGTGCGAGAGGCACCCGGGCGGATGCCTCGACCGGTCGACCCCACAGGAGCCAGGCCATGTCCTACATCGACGGGTTCGTGATCGCGGTGCCCACCGCCAACCGGCAGCGGTTCATCGACCACGCGAGTCATTTCGACCCGATCTTCCTGGAGCTCGGCGCGACCCGTGTGGTCGAGTGCTGGGGCGACGACGTCCCCGACGGCAAGCTCACCGACTTCCGCCGCGCGGTGCAGACGACGGCCGAGGAGACGGTGGCGTTCGCCTGGGTGGAGTGGCCGGACAAGGCCACGCGCGACGCCGGCATGAAGAAGATGATGGAGGACCCGCGCATGGATCCGTCCACGCCCGGCAATCCGCCGATGTCCTTCGACGGCAAGCGCATGATCTTCGGCGGCTTCGAACGGGTGCTCGAAGTGAAGGCGTGAGGGGGAGACGATTGGCGGCAACGACGATCCGCCGCGGTGGCCCGGGAGGGTGTCGGGCCCGTAGATTCTCGGCCGCCCATACCCGGGTATCGGGCGTGGGCGGCCGTGTCGGTCAGTTCACGTACGTGGTGCCCGTCACGCCGGCGAAGCGCGCCTCGAGGCGCTCGGCCCGCGCCAGCTCGACGGTCTTGCCGCCCTCGACCGCGCCACGCGCGCTCTGCGACGCGTAGAGCTCGTTGTGCTTCAGGCCGACCTCGCCGACGACGAGGTCGCCGCTGCGGCGGGCCGCGTCGAGTTCGGCAAGGACCTGGGCGCGGGTGACGGCGGGCGCCGGCTGCGCCGCGTCGCGGGCTCGCATCTGGGCCTCGGGGTAGACCTCGGCGCGGTACTGGACCGGCTGGGCGGCGGACGCGGCACCGGTGGCGAGCAGGGCGACGGTGGCGAAGACGGCGGTGTGGAAGCGGTTCATGTCGGGTCCTTTGCGTATCGGTTGAGAGTGGGTCGGCGGCGTTGTCGTTGACAGGGTGCGTCGTCGATGGAGTGACTTTATTGATGCACCGGAGAGCGATAAACGGGCGAAGCGGCGATATGCCATTGCTGAATCGGAACCAATCGGCGAGGTCGATGCGTTCCCCTTCGACCTGACCCTCCCCGATCCGGCCGACGTCCGACCGCAACCCACCATGCAAGAAACGATAAATAGCCTCCGATAAATCGATTGGACGCTCCCCGCCGCACTGCGCACCATCGATCGGATGCATGACCTGCTCTTCCGTGGCGCCCGCGTGATCGATGGCAGCGG
>CAIUGQ010000642.1 GCA_903898725.1 uncultured Burkholderiales bacterium
CCCTCGAAGCCCAGCAGCTCGACGCAGTCGGGCAGCACCGAGGCACCGACCGGATTGACCACCAGGTCCACGCCGCGCTCGTCGACAATCTCTCGCACCGCGGGCACGAAGCCCGGCCCGCGGACCTGCAGCCCGAACTCGAGACCCAGGTCCTTCAGGCGCGCGAGCTTCTCGGCCGAGCCCGACAGGCCGATGGTCCGTGCGCCGATCGCGCGCGCCACCTGCAGCGCCGCGACGCCCACGCCCGAGGAGATGCCGGGCACCAGCATCCATTCGCCCGCGGCGAGCCGGCCCTGCGCGATCAGCGCATCGTGGACGGTCACGCCGACCACGGTGAACGCGGAGGCCTGCTCCCACGACAGCGCGGCGGGCGCGGGCAAGGCCTCTTCGGCCCACATCGTCCCGTGCTCCGAGAACGCGCCGTCGACCCGGCCCATCACGCGGTCGCCCGCCTTGAACGCGGTCACGCCCTCCCCGACCGCGGTCACCTCGCCGGCGGCTTCGAAGCCGGCGGGCTTGGCGGTGCCGGCCGCATGCAGGCCGTGGCCCGCGATGAACTCGCCGCGGTTGAGCGCCGCCGCACGGATGCGCACGCCCAGCTGCCCGGGGCCGGGCACGGGCACCGGCGCCTCGCCCAGCTCGACCTTCATGGCACCGCCTTCGGTGCGGATGAACCAGCGCTTCATCATCGTCATCGTCATTCCTTGGGGATCTTCGCGTCGCGCTGCACACGGGTCCAGCGCTCGATGTCGCTGCGGATCTCGGCGGTGAATTCGGCCGGTGTCGAGGGTTCGACGTCGAAGCCGGCGGCGCGCAGCTTCGCGGCCACCTCGGGCTCGCGCATCACCTGCGCGGCGGCCTGCTGCAGCCGCGCGACCACCGGCGCGGGCGCGCCCGACGGCGCGAAGATGCCGTACCAGACGTCGTAGCGCGCCATCGACGGATCGAGCTCGACGAGCGTCGGCACGTCGGGCGCCAGCGCCGCGCGGCGCGCGCCGGTGACCGCGAGCCCGCGCAGGCGGCCCGAGTTCAGGTGCTGCACCATCGGCGCCAGCGTCGAGACGATGAAGTCGACCTGGCCGCCGACCGCATCGGCGGTGGCCGGCGCCGAACCCTTGTAGGGCACGTTGTTGAACTGCGCGCCGGTGGCGAGCGCGATCATCTGGCCGAACAGGTGCGGGCCCGTGCCCACGCCCGGCGATGCGTAGTTGAGCGGGCGCGTCCGGCCGAGCGCGACCAGGTCACCGAAGGTCTTCACCGGCAGCGAAGGGTGCGCGGCGATCGCGGCCGGTGTGCTCGCCACCCGCGCGATCGGCACGAAGTCGCGCAGCGAGTCGTAGCGCACCGAGGTGAACATTACCGGATTGGTCGCCAGGAACTCGTTGGCGAACAGCAGCGTGTAGCCGTCGGCGGGACCGCGCGCGACCACCTCCGCGCCGATGTTGCCCGAGGCGCCGGGCCGGTAGTCGACGACGACCGACTGGCCGAGCGCCGCGGCGAGCCGGTCGGCGACGGTGCGCGCGGCGACGTCGGCGCCGCCGCCCGCGGGGAAGGGCACGATGAGCTTGAGCGGACGCTCGGGCCAGGCCTGCGCACGCACGGTGCCGGCGAGCGGGAGCCCGGCGAGCATGAGCGCGGCGCGCCGGCGCGCCAGCGCGGGCCGGCGGGTGGGACGGATGGTGCTCATGGTCTCTCCTCCTCGATCGCGCCCGCGCCTCGCCGGGGATCGGCGGGGTGGGCGTCGGGTGATGCGGGTGGTGCGGGTGGTGCGGGTGGTGCGGGTACGGCGGGTGATGCGGATCGGTCCGGCCGGGCGTGTCAGCGCATTCGAAGCGGCCGGAAGAACTCGACGATCTCGTGCGCGAGCGCCTCGGGCTGCTCCATCGCGGCGAAGTGCCCGCCGCGCGGCATCACGGTCCAGCGGCGGATGTCGGTGAACGCGCGCTCGCAGACCGAGCGCGGCGGCCGCAGGATCTCGCGCGGAAACGCCGCGTAGCCGCAGGGCGCGCGCACCGCGCCGTCGCGGATCGGCCACGCACTGTGCATCCGCGCGTAGTACGGCCAGAACGAGCTGCCGATCGCGCCGGTGAACCAGTAGAGCGCGATGTCGGCCAGCATGGTGTCCATCGGCAGCGCCTCGCGCGGGTCGCCGCGGTTGTCGGTCCAGCGCTGGAACTTCTCGAAGAGCCACGCGGCCAGGCCGGCCGGCGAGTCGGTCAGCGCGGCGCCGAGCGTCTGTGGCCGCGTGCCCTGGATCCACTGGTAGCCGGTCTCCTCCTTCAGGAACAGCGCGAGTTCCTCGAGCCAGCGCTTCTCCTCGGGGGTGGGCTGTGCGACGGTCGCGGCGTCGCGGCGCACCGGCATCATGTTCAGGTGGATGCCGAGCACCGCATCGGGATGCTCGGCGCCCAGGATCGCGGTGACGAACGAGCCCCAGTCGCCGCCCTGGGCACCGTAGCGCGCGTAGCCCAGCACCTCGGTCATCAGCGCATGGAAGGTGGCCGCGATGTCCTCGACCGCGAAGCGCGGCTGGCCGGGGCGGTACGACAGCGTGTAGCCGGGCAGCGAGGGCGCCACCACGGTGAACGCGTCGGCCGGATCGCCGCCGAAGCGCGCCGGGTCGGTCAGGCGCGGGATCAGGTCGAGGAACTCGAGCACCGAACCCGGCCAGCCGTGCGACAGCAGCAGTGGCATCGGCTCGGGGGCGCCCGGGGCGCGCACGCCGGGCACGTGCAGGAAGTGCAGGTCGATGCCCGAGAGCGGCACGACATACTGCGGGAAGGCGTTGAGCCGCGCCTCCTGCGCCCGCCAGTCGAAGCGGTCCGTCCAGTGCGCGATGGCCTCGCGCAGGAACGCGGTGTCGGTGCCGGTCGCCCAGGGCTCGCCGGGCGGCGTCTCGGGAAACCGCGTGCGCACGAGACGCTCGCGCAGGTCAGCGATCGCCGCGTCGGGCACGTGCAGGCGGAACGGAACGGGCGCGGTCATCGCAGTCTCCGGGCAGGGGTCCGCGCCGGCCGGTCGGCCCGCGGATCGGCTATCGTCGGGCGCAGTCCCCCGACGCTTCCACGCCTACCCCCGATTCTCGACGAGGTTCAGCCGATGTCCGCTCTCGCGTTCCACATGATCGGCGGCGCGCCCGATCCGGTCGCGCCGTTCAGCCACGCCGTCGAGGCCGACGGCTGGGTGATGCTCACCGGGCAGATGCCCTTCACCGGCACGTCCAACACCTCGGACTATCCCGAGTCGATCGAGGACCAGACCCGCCAGACGATGGCCAACCTGCAGACCGTGCTGACCGGCTGCGGCCTGACGCTCGCCGACGTGGCGAGCGTGCGGATCTACCTGCTGCACTTCGACGAGGACTACGTCCGCATGAACGCGGTCTACGCGACGTACTTCCCGGAGGGCCGGCGCCCGGCACGCACCTGCATCGGCGTGAGCGGCCTGGCCCGTGGCGCCCGGATCGAGATCGACATGCTGGCGCGGCGGCCGGGCCCGAAGGCCTGAGGCCGCCGCGGCGGCCGGTCAGGCGCGCATCTGCATCGCCTTGTACTCGAGGAACTCCTCGAGACCATAGACGCCGTTCTCCCGACCGCGGCCCGACTGCTTGTAGCCGCCGAAGGGCGCCTGCGGGTTCCAGCGGCCGCCGTTGAGGTCGACCTGGCCGGTGCGCAGCTTGCGGGCCACCTGCATCGCGCGCTCGTCGGTGCCCGCCCAGACCGCGCCGGACAGGCCGTAGATCGAGTCGTTGGCGATGCGGATCGCGTCGGCCTCGGTGTCGTAGGGGATGATCGCCAGCACCGGCCCGAAGACCTCCTCCTGCGCGAGCGTGGCCTTCGAGTCGGCCACGACGAACACCGTCGGCTTCACGAAGTAGCCGCCGCCCACGCCCTCGGGCGTCTCGGCGCCGCCGGTCACCAGCTCAGAACCCTCCTCGATGCCGCGCCGGATGTAGCCCAGCACGCGGTCGCGCTGCACGGCCGACACCAGCGGCCCGAGCTTGACGCCCTCGCCGAACGCGCTGCCGACGGTGAACGACTCGGCGGCCGCCTTGGCGATCGCGCGGGCCTCGTCGAGCCGCGTGCGCGGCACCAGCAGCCGCGTCCAGGCGGCGCAGGTCTGGCCGGAATTCATGTAGCAGTTGGCGACCGAGCTCTTCACCGCCTTCTCGAAGTCGGCGTCGTCGAGCACCACCGAGGCGCTCTTGCCGCCGAGCTCCAGCGCGATCCGCTTGACGGTCTGCGCGCCGACCTCGGAGACGCGCTTGCCGGCGCGGGTGGAGCCGGTGAACGACACCATGTCGACGTCCGGGTGGACGGCGAGCGCCTCGCCGACCACCGGGCCCAGGCCGGTCACCAGGTTGAAGACGCCGGGCGGCAGGCCCGACTCGTGGATCACGTCGGCGAGGATGAACGCGTTGATCGGCGCGACCTCGGAGGGCTTGAGCACCACCGTGCAGCCGGCAGCCAGCGCTGGCGCGACCTTCAGCGTGATCTGGTTCAGCGGGTAGTTCCACGGCGTGATGGCCGCCACGACGCCGACCGGCTCGCGGGTGACGACCGAGTGGCCGACGCGCTCGTCGAACTGGAACTCGCGGGCGAGCTTCGCGTAGTTCGACCAGGCGGCGACCGGGCCGCCGACCTGCACCATCGTCGACAGCTTGAGCGGCATGCCGACTTCGGTGGCGATCGTGCGGGCGAGTTCCTCGGTGCGCGCCTTCAGGCCGTCGGCGATCTTCTGGACGATGTCGGCGCGCTCGGCCGCCGGGGTCTGCGACCAGCCGTCGAAGGCGGCGCGCGCCGCGGCGACCGCCGCGTCGGCGTCGGCCGCGGTGCCTGCGGGGATGGTCGCCCAAGGCTCGCCGGTGTTGGAGTCGGTGACCTCGAGGGTCTGCGTCGCCGACGGGGCGACCCACCGGCCGCCGATGTACAGCTGCTTGCGTTCGATCATGTCTGTCTCCTCCTGAGCCAGCCAGTATAGGGGGGCCTCGGGTCCGGCCGAAGCGTCGCCGCGGTCCACGCCGCGACACGGCGGACGCCGGCCCGGCAGGCACCGGTCTAGAATCCGGTTGACAGTCACCCCCGTCACGGACGCCGTACATGGCTCTCGCCTTCCCGTTTTCCGCGATCGTCGGCCAGGACGAGATGAAGCGGGCCATCCTGATCGCCGCCGTCGACCCCTCGGTCGGCGGCGTGCTCGTCCTGGGCGACCGAGGCACCGGCAAGTCGACCGCGGTCCGGGCGCTGGCGGCCCTGCTGCCCAAGATGAAGGCGACGGTCGGCTGCCGCTACGCCTGCGACCCGGCCGCGCCGGCCGGCGCCTGCACCGAATGCGACGCGCTGAAGGCCGGCTCGAAGAAGGTGAAGTCGCACCTCGTCCCGGTGCCGGTCGTCGACCTGCCGCTGGGTGCGACCGAGGACCGCGTGGTCGGCGCCCTCGATCTGGAGCGGGCACTCACTGCCGGCGTGAAGAGCTTCGAGCCTGGCCTGCTGGCGCGGGCGCACCGCGGCTTCCTGTACGTGGACGAGGTCAACCTGCTCGAGGACCATCTGGTCGATCTGCTGATCGACGTCGCCGCCTCGGGCGAGAACGTGGTCGAGCGCGAAGGGCTGAGCGTGCGGCATCCGGCGCGCTTCGTGCTGGTGGGCAGCGGCAACCCCGAGGAGGGCGAGCTGCGGCCCCAGCTGCTCGACCGCTTCGGGCTGTCGGTCGAGGTGTCGACGCCGACGGTGCTGGCCGACCGGATCGAGGTGGTCAAGCGGCGCGACGCCTTCGAGCGCGACCCGCAGGGCTTCTCCGATCGCTGGCATGCCGAGGACGAGAAGGTCCGCCGGCGGATCCTCAAGGCACGGGACCGGGTGGCCGGCATCGAGGTGCCCGACGCGGTGCTCGAGCGCGCGGCGCGCCTGTGCATGGCGCTCGGCACCGACGGGCTGCGCGGCGAGCTGACGCTGATGCGGGCGGCGCGCGCCCTGGCCGCCCTCGACGGCGACGCGGTGGTCGGCGAGGCGCACCTGCGCCGGGTCGCCCCGTCGGCGCTGCGTCACCGGCTGCGCCGCGACCCGCTCGACGACACCGGCACGGGCGCCCGGGTCGAGCGCGTGGTCGCCGAGCAGATCCCCGGCTGAGCGGATGGGCGCGGCCGATCCGATCGCCCCGGCCGTGGCCGAAGCGGCCGACGACCCGACCGGGGTCGATCCGGCGGTGCTGCGCTGGGCGGATGCGCTGCGGGCCGCCGCGCTGCTCGCCGTCGACCCGTGGGGCTTCGGCGGCGTCGCCCTCAAGGCAGGGCACGGACCTGTACGTGAGCGATGGCTCACTGTCCTGAGAAGCCTCATGCCACAGGGATCGCCCTGGCGCAGGATTCCGATCCATGCCGGTGACGAGCGCCTGCTCGGCGGACTCGACCTGACCGCGACCCTGGCGGCCGGCCGGCCCGTCGCGCAGACCGGACTGCTGGCCGAGGCCGACGGCGGCCTGCTGCTGCTGGCCATGGCCGAGCGGGTGCCGGGCACCACCGCATCGCGGCTGTGCGCGGCCCTCGACACCGGCGAGTGCGCGCTCGCCCGCGACGGGCTCGCGTCCTCGCGGCCGGCGCGCTTCGGCGTGGTGGCGCTCGACGAGGGCGTGGGCGACGACCCGCCGCCGGCGGGCGCGCTGCTCGAGCGGCTGGCGTTCCGCATCGACCTGGGCGAGGTGCCGGTGGGCGTCACCGACGCCTTCGGCCTGCCGGGCGAGGCCGGCGCCGACGCGACGACGGTCGCGGCGGCACGGGCGCGGATGGCCGCGGTCGAGGTCGGCGACGAGACAGTGCAGGCGTTGTGCGCGACCGCGATGGCACTCGGGGTGTCGTCGGCCCGGGCGCCGCTGATGGCGCTGCGGGCGGCGCGGGCCGCGGCCGCGCTCGACGGGCGCGACCGGGTCGGCCCCGACGACACCTCGCTCGCGGCGCGGCTGGTGCTGGCCCC
>CAIUGQ010000643.1 GCA_903898725.1 uncultured Burkholderiales bacterium
GCAGGACTCATCGGCGGCGTGACACGGTCCACGCCACCGAAGTGTCCCCGACCTCGATCTCCAGCGCCATCCGAGGGTCATGCGAGGCGAGCGCGCCCTCCCAGAGACCGCTCCACGCCCCGATCGCCGCGGTCCTGAGCGTGCCTGTTCCATCGACGATGCGGGGGCCCTGCTGCACGACCCGTATCGACCCGTCACGGTCAGTCGACACCGCGACCTCGCTCCCCTGCCCCCGCGCCATCGCCGCGAGAAAGGCGGCGAAGCCCTCGGCCGACCCGCCTGCAGGCAGTCCCAGTGCCTCGGCGGCGCCGCGGTGGTGCTGCATGCCCACCAGACGCCCCACGAGGTGCAGGAAGCGCGCGCCCGCGTCCTCGCCCAGCAGCCCCAGCGCCACCGGCAGCACGGTCCGCACGTATTCCATCGCATAGTTGCGCCGCGCCCGCGCCAGGCGCTCGAGCGGCCACGAGGCACTCGCCAGCACCGGCACCGCCGACGGATCGAAGTCCGGCCCGTCCTCGTCGCGCGCGAAGCGCAGGCGCTCGTCGGGCTCGAGCGGCCGGTCTTCCTCGATGTAGTACCCCTCGAGCGAGGCGTCGCCATCGGTGGTCATCTTCGTGCAGACGAAGCCCAGGCACGGATTGCCGAGCATCAGCCCGTTCTGCGCATGCCAGCCGCGCAGCATCGCCACGGTGATCTCCGACGGGATCCCGCACAGCGCGGTGCCGGCCCAGATCCAGCGCGGCGGCACGTAGCGCACCCAGGCCTTGCGATCGGACTCGGGCATGTACTGCACCGCGACGCCGCCGACGTCGTTGGACAGGTAGTGGTACTGCGCGGCGGCCACGGCATGCGGCAGGCCGTCGAGTCCGAGCTTGGCGAGACCGGGCAGGAAACGCGCCTCGCGCTGCGTGCAGAACACCCGGTACACCAGCTCGGCCGCGACCGGGGTGCCCAGCCGTGCGACGGCGGCGAGCACGATCCCGGTGAAATACGCGTGGTGCCAGTCGCCCGCCGCACGCCAGGCCGTGGTCTGGTCCGTTTCCGACATGCCGTCTCCTCGGGCGTTTCCGCCTCTCCCGACGGACACCGTACCATGCGGGCCCCGGCCGGCGTGCCGGCCCCACGGCCCCGGCGACATGCATCGCCGGTGCGCACGGAGACGCTGCACCGATGCCCGACGCACCTTCCGCCGACGCGACCGCGACGCCCGTCCGGGCACCGTCGCGTCCGGTTGCCGCGGACCCCCGTCGCGCGGCGATCTGGATGATCGGTGCGCTGCTGTCGTTCTCGATGGTGGCGATCACCGGTCGCGAGGCGATGCGCTCGATCGGCGCCCTGGAGCTGCTGTTCTGGCGCGCGGGCACGGGCCTGCTCGTGCTCGCACTGCTGCACGTCGCGATGCGCGGCACGCTCGCGAGCCTGCGCACCGGGCAGCCCGCGCTCACCGGCGGGCGGGCCCTGGTCCACTTCGCCGCCCAGCTCTCCTGGATGCTGGCAGTGTCGATGATTCCGCTGGTGGAGGTGTTCGCGCTGGAGTTCACCTCGCCGCTGTGGGTGGCGGTGCTGGCCCCGCTGTTCCTGCGCGAACGGCTGACGGCCTGGCGCGCCTTCGCCGCGGTGGTGGGGTTCGCGGGCGCGCTGGTGGTGGTCTGGCCACCGGGTGCCGGACCGTCGCCCCGGGCCTTCGTCGAGCAGCTGTCGCTCGGGCCGGGTTCGCTGCTGGCGCTCGCTTCGGCCTTCGGCTTCGCCCTCAACGTGATGGCGGTGCGGCACCTCACGCGGACCGACAGCCCGTTCGTGACGCTGGTGTGGATGCACGTGCTGCAGCTGCCGCTGTCGGCGGCACTGGTGCTCTCCGGGCCGGGGCTCACCCTGTCCTCGGTAGGCGCGTTCGGCTGGGCCGCGCTGTGCGGGCTGTCGGGCCTCGCCGCGCACTACTGCCTGACGCGCGCCTCGCGGCTGGCGGATGCGATCGTGGTGGCGCCGATGGACTTCCTGCGACTGCCCCTGATCGCGCTGGTGGGCATGGCGCTGTACAACGAGCCGCTGCGCGCGCCGGTGATGGCCGGCGCGGCCTGC
>CAIUGQ010000644.1 GCA_903898725.1 uncultured Burkholderiales bacterium
AACGAGCAACCTACGAACGAGCAACCTACGAACGAGCAACCTACGAACGAGCAACCTACGAACGAGCAACCTACGAACGAGCAACCTACGAACGAGCAACCTACGAACGAGCAACCTACGAACGAGCCACCTTCGACCAACAAGCACGTCGAACGATCGACCCGTCCCTAAGCCCCGAACATCAGGAACAGCCGCCCCATCCCTTCCGCCAGCGGCCGCTCGATCCAGGGCAACCCCACCACCAGCAGCACGAGTCCCGCCCCGATCGTGATCGGAAAGCCGATTGAGAACAGCGAGAGCTGCGGCGCGACCCGCGACATCACGCCGAGGATCAGGTTGACGAAGAGGATCAGGGCCAGGAACGGCAGCGCGATCAATAGGCCCAGCGCAAAGACCTCCGCGCCCAGCGCCATCGGGTCGAAGCGTCCCGCGAAGCCGAAGGCCACCTCGCCGACCGGCAGGCTCGAGAAGCTCCTGAGCGTCGCGGCGATGAGCAGGAGCGGGCCGTTCAGCGCCAGGAAGAGCAGCGTCGCGGTCGCGTTCATGAAGCTGCCGACCGCCGTGCCGGTGCCGCCCTGCGGATCGAAGAACCCGGCGAACGACAGCCCCATCTGCAGGCCGATCACCTCGCCGGCGAGGTCGAAGGCGGCGAACACCAGGCGCGCGGCGAAGCCGATCGCGAGGCCGACGGCCACTTCCTGCGCAACGAATCCGAGCCCGGTCATCGACACCAGGTCGACCTTCACCGGCACGGTGACCGACGGGGCGATGGTGGCGGCGAGCACGATCGACAGGCCCACCCGGATGCGCGCCGGCACCGAGCGGATCGACAGCACCGGTGCGGCCGAGAAGAGCGCCAGGATCCGGAAGAACGGCAGCAGGAAGGCGGCCAGCCAGGTCTGGAGCTGGGCGTCGGAGAACGCGACCATGGGTCCGGACTCAGCCGCCCGCGATCAGCGAGGGGATGCTGATGATCGAGCGCTGCAGGTAGTCGACGAGCGTGCTGATCATCCACGGGCCGACCACGATCATCGTGACGGCCACGCCCACCAGCTTCGGCAGGAACGACAGGGTCTGCTCGTTGAGCTGCGTGATCGCCTGGAAGAAGCTGACCACCAGGCCGACGCCGAGCGCCACCCGCAGCAGCGGGGCCGAGACGATCAGCATCAGCTCGAGCGCCTGGCGCCCGATGGTGACGACGGTTTCCGGACTCATGGTGCGTCGGGCCTCATCCGAAGCTCGCCACCAGCGAGCCGACCAGCAATGTCCAGCCGTCCGCGAGCACGAACAGCATCAGCTTGAAGGGCAGGGCCACCAGGACCGGCGACAGCATCATCATGCCCATCGACATCAGGACCGAGGCGACGATCAGGTCGACGATCAGGAACGGGATGAACACCAGGAACCCGATCTGGAAGGCGGTCTTGAGCTCGCTGGTCACGAAGGCCGGGATCAGCACCCGCATCGGCATCTTCTCGGGCGTGACCGCCGTGTCGACCTTCGCGATCCGGGCGAACAGGGAGAGGTCCGTCTCGCGGGTCTGCTTGAGCATGAAGCTGCGCAGCGGGTCGCTGCCGCGCTCGACCGCAGTCTCGAAGCCCATCTTCGCCTCGGTGTACGGCCGATAGGCCTCGGCGTAGATCTTGTCGAGGGTCGGGCCCATCACGAACAGCGTCAGGAACAGCGAGAGGCCGACGATCACCTGGTTCGGCGGCGTGGTCTGCAGCCCGAGCGCCTGGCGCAGCAGCGAGAGCACGATCACGATCCGGGTGAAGCTGGTCATCAGCAGCAGCACGGCGGGCAGGAACGAGAGCGCCGCGAAGGCGAGCATCGTCTGCACGGGCAGCGAGTAGGTCGTGCCGCCGCCGCCGCTCGGGCGGGCGTCGAGCGACAGCGCGTTCTGCGCGGCCACCGGCGCCGCGGCGGCCAGCAGCGCGAGCGCCAGGCCGAGCGCCGCGCGGCGCGGTCTGGAGGGGCGGTCAGCCATGGCGCTTGAGCCGGTCGAGCATCTGGGCGAAGGGGTTCGGGGGGAAGGCGGGTGTCGCCGGCCGGTCGGGCGACCCGGGCGCGCCGCCGTCGGTGGCGGGCGCGCTGCGCTCGAGCTCGGCGAGCAGCGAGATCGACTGACCGGTCACGCCGAGCATCCAGCGACGACCCTCGGCCTCGACCACGACGACGCGCTCGCGCGGGCCGAGGGTCAGGCCGCCGGCCAGCGTCACCGGCCGCGCACCGCCCGGTGCGCCGCCCTGCAGGCGCTTGAGCACCCACAGCGCGACCGGGATCAGCGCGGCCACCGCGACGAACGCGAGCAGCGCGGGCCAGACCGATGGAGCGTCGTTCATCGGGGTCAGTTCCGGTTGAGCCGGCGCACGCGCTCGGACGGGGTCACGATGTCGGTGAGGCGGATGCCGAACTTGTCGTTCACCACCACCACCTCGCCCTGGGCGATCAGGCAGCCGTTGACCAGCACGTCCATCGGCTCGCCGGCGAGCGCGTCGAGCTCGATGACCGAGCCCTGGGCGAGCTGCAGGATGTGCTTGATCGGGATCCGGGTGCGGCCGAGCTCGACGGTCAGCTGGACGGGGATGTCCAGGATCATGTCGATGTCCTGGCGGCCGGGGCCGCCGGGGCTGGCCGTCGCGCCCATCGACGGGAACAGGTGGTCGGCCCGCTCGACGCGCTCGATGCCGGCGAGCGGTCCGCCTTCGTCGGCGGGGGCGTCGGGCTTGGCTTCGGCGAGGGCCGCCGCCCACTCGTCGGCCAGTGCGTCCTGGCCTTCCTCGGCGGGGGAGTCGGTGCTCATCGTGTGCTCCGTGGGGTCGGGAGGGCGTGTCTCAGGACTGGGCCTGGGGCACGCTGAGGAAATCCTGGATCCGGATCGAGTAGCGGCCGTTCGAGGTGCCGTATCGGCATTCGAAGACGGGCACGCCGTCGGACTTCACGACGAGGCTGTCCTTCAGGTCGAGCTCGATGAAGTCGCCCGGCTTGAGCGCCATCAGTTCGCCGACGGTGGCCTGGGCGTGTCCGAGCTCCGCGGACAGCTCGATCTCGGCGACCTTGATCTGCTGGGTCAGCAGGTTCACCCAGCGCTTGTCGGTCTCGATCGAGTCGCCCTGCAGCGACGAGTACAGCGTGTCGCGGATCGGCTCGAGCGTGGAGTAGGGGATGCAGATGTGCAGTTCGCCGCCGAGCTCGCCGATCTCCAGCGAGAAGGTCGTGGTCACCACGATCTCGCCCGGGGTGGCGATCGTCGCGAACTGCGGGTTCATCTCCGAGCGCAGGTACTCGAGGCTCAGCGGATAGATGCCGGTCCACGCCTTGCGGTACTCCTCGAGCGTGACGTCGAGCATGCGCTGGATGATCCGCTGCTCGGTGGCGGAGAAGTCGCGGCCCTCGATGCGGTACTGCATGCGGCCGTTGCCGCCGAACAGGTTGTCGATGACGGTGAAGACCAGCTTGGGATCGCAGATCACCAGGCCGTTGCCGCGCAGCGGCTTGACCGCGACGATGTTGATGTTCGCGGGGACCGCGATGCCGCGCAGGAAGGCGCTGTATTTCTGGACCTTGATCGGGCCGACCGAGATCTCGGGGTTGCGCCGCATGAAGTTGAACAGGCCGATCCGCAGGTTCCGGGCGAATCGCTCGTTGATGATCTCCAGCGTGGGCATCCGCCCGCGGACGATTCGCTCCTGCTTGGCGAGGTCGTACGGGATCGGTCCGCGGGGACCGTCAGCGGCTGCGGCGGGCGCCTCGTCGACGCCCTCCAGCAGCGCATCGACCTCATCCTGGGAGAGGAACTGCTCGGCCATGTCGGATCACTGCACGATGAAGGAGGCGAAATGGACCTGGGCGACCGGGTTCGGCGGGGGTTCGGCCTTCTTCACCTTGGCCTTCTCCTTCGACTTGCCGCCCTTGGCCTTCTCGCCGTCCTTGACCTTCACCTTCGGTGGCGGCGCCTCCTCTTCCTCGTGCTCGTCCTCGGCGGGCGGCGTCCAGCCCAGCGGGCGGGCCGCGGCCACGGCGATCTCCGCAGCCAGCGCTTCCTTGCCCTCGCGGGTGGTGAGCTGGTTGGCGAGCTTCGAGGAGATCAGCAGCAGCAGCTCGTTGCGCACCGCCGGCATCTTCGCGGTGAGCTTCGCCTCGGCCTCCTTGCTCTCGACCTCGAGCACCACGCCGATCTGCGCATAGCGTTCGGACTCGCGGTCGGCGAGGTTGACGACGAAGTTCTCGAGCGTGACGAACACATGCAGCGCCTTGCGCTTCTCTTCTGCCTTCTCGGCGGCGGCAGCAGCGGACGCCTCGTCGGGCTCGCCACGACCGAGGAACCACCAGGCCGCGCCACCGCCGCCGCCGGCGAGCACCAGCGCGGCGACGAGCCCGATGATCAGGCCTTTCTTGCTCTTCTTGGGCGTTGCTTCACTCTTATCGGCGGCGTCGCTCATGCGATCTCCGGCAGGGGCTGGATGGGCTCGTTGCAGTTCACGAGCCGATCATCGCAATACTTGAGACCCCCGAAGCACCGATAAGGGCGGCGTGCATCGACCTGTTCGCCGCTTGCGCGGCGCACGCCGCGGGTCAGGCGAAGACGTCGACCCGACCGGCGCGCGCGGAGCGGGCGGGCGCTGCGGCCGGGCCCGCATCGAGCGCGCCGCTGCCGAGCAGCGAGACGATGCCGCTGCGTCCGTCGCCACGCGGGCCGCGACCACGGCCGCCGTCGCCCTGCTGGGCGCGCCCGGAGCCGGCGTCGATCATCGCGCCGCCGAGCTGCAGGCCCTGTGCGGAGAGCATCTCGCGCAGCTTCGGCAAGGCCTGCTCGATCGCGCCGCGGGTCTCGGCATGGGCCGCGACCACCCCGATCGAGGCGGCATCGCCGTCGATCGCGAGCTCGATGCGGATCGGTCCGAGCTCCTGCGGATTGAGGGTCAGCTCGGCGCCCTGCAGCCCCTCGCGCACGAGCCAGGTGACGCGCTCGGAGAAGGCGTCGGCGAAGCGCGGGTCCTGCACGGGGACGGTGATGGGGTAGGAGCCGGCGGGCGCCTGGGTGTCCTGGGGGGCCTCCGCCGTCGGTGCGGCAACCCCTGCGGGCAGCGGCTGGAACACGGAGGCCGTTGGAACCGGGGCGGTCTCGGGGCCGGCGTCGGCACCGCCGCGCAGCCGCTCGCCGAGTGCGCGCAGCGCGTCGGCCTGCACGGCGGGGAACGGCGAGGCGCTTGCCGCGGCGGGATCGGCGGCGGCGGCG
>CAIUGQ010000645.1 GCA_903898725.1 uncultured Burkholderiales bacterium
AACACCGGCTGACCAAGACCTCATGAGTGCATCCGCCGACGACGGCGCCGAAGCCCTGCTCGGCGCACCGCTGACCCCGAGCGACGTCGCGATCAAGGACCTGGGCCGCGCGCTGCTGCCCTCGCCGGTGGCCCGCCACCTGGGCGACTCGGCGCTGCGCTACGTGGGCGCCGCCGACAAGGTGCTGCTCGACGACGCGGTCTCCGCGATCCGCAGCGGCGTCGACGCGGGCGAGCGCCCGGCCTTCGAGCTGGCCGGCCCGCGCGATCGGATCTTCTTCGACCCGCGCACGGTGCGGGTCGGCATCGTCACCTGCGGCGGGCTGTGCCCGGGGCTGAACAACGTCGTGCGCGGGCTGGTGCTGGAGCTCTCGTACGGCTACGGGGTGCGGCACATCCTCGGCTTTCGCTTCGGCTACGAGGGGCTGATCGCGCGGCACGGCCACGTGCCGGTGCCGCTCACGCCCGAGGTGGTGGCGCACATCCACCACGACGGCGGCACGATGCTCGGCTCCTCGCGCGGCGAGCAGGACACCGGCGAGGTGGTCGACAACCTCGAGGCCAACGGCATCGGCATCCTGTTCGTGATCGGTGGCGACGGCACGCTGCGCGGCGCGCTGCGGCTGGCGGCCGAGGTCGAGCGTCGCGGGCTGAAGATCTCGGTCGTGGGCATCCCGAAGACCATCGACAACGACATCCCGTTCATCGACCGCAGCTTCGGCTTCGTGAGCGCCTACTCGGCGGCGGTGGACGTGATCCGCAGCGCACGCGTCGAGGCCACGGGCGCGAAGGACGGCATCGGGCTGGTGAAGCTGATGGGCCGGCACTCGGGCTTCCTCGCGTGCCAGGCGGCGCTCGCCTCCACCGAGGTGGACCTGGTGATGATCCCGGAGGTGCCGGTGTCGCTGGCGGACGCGTCGACGGTGTACACGCACCTCTCCAAGATCCTGGACCGCAAGGGCCATGCGGTGGTCGTGGTGGCCGAGGGCGCGGCGCAGGAGCAGATCGGGTCGCCGGCGGGCGTGCCGGGCACCGACAAGAGCGGCAACGCGAAGTTGAAGGACATCGGCACCTTCCTGCGCGACCGGATGGGCGAGCACTTCGCGGGGCGCGGGCGCGAGGTGACGGTCAAGTACATCGACCCGAGCTACGCGATCCGCAGCGTCCCGGCCTGCCCGTCGGACAGCATCTACTGCTGGAACATGGCGCGCAACGCGGTGCACGCGGCGATGGCGGGGAATACCGAGACGATCATCGGGCGGTGGCACGGGCGGTTCGTGCACGTGCCGATGCAGTTGGCCACGCGCGGGCGGCGGCAGGTGGATCCGTCGGGGGACCTGTGGTCGTCGGTGATCGAGTCGACGGGGCAGCCGCGGATCTTCGCCTGACCCCACGACCGGGCAGGCCACGGCTCGGGTAGCGCACAATCGCGTCCTCCACGCGGGCGCCGGCGCGCCTGCAGGCTTCGACCCGAGGACGACGAGGATGACGATCCGATACCTGAAGCGCGGCCAGGATGCCGCGTCCGCGAGCCAGGCCGACACCGAGGTGCGGGCCACCGTCGAGGCGATCATCGCCGAGGTCGAGCAGCGCGGGGACGAGGCGGTGCGCGAGTATTCGCGTCGCTTCGACGGCTGGGACCCGGCCGAGTTCAGGCTCTCGCAGGCGCAGATCGAACGGGCCGTCGCGCGGCTCTCGGCGCGCGAGACCGAGGACATCCTGTTCGCGCAGACGCAGATCCGGAACTTCGCGCGGATCCAGCGCGCGTCCATGACCGACGTCGAGGTCGAGACCCTGCCCGGCGTGGTGCTCGGCCACCGCCACATCCCGGTCGCCGCGGTCGGCTGCTACGTGCCCGGCGGCAAGTACCCGATGATCGCGTCGGCGCACATGAGCGTGCTGACCGCGAAGGTCGCGGGCGTCGGGCGTATCGTCGCGACCGCACCGCCCTTCCAGGGCGAGCCGCACCCCGCGATCGTCGCGGCGATGCACTTCGCCGGCGCCGACGAGATCCTCGCGCTCGGCGGCGTGCAGGCGGTGGCGGCGATGGCGATCGGCACGGCGTCGATCGCACCGGTGGACATGCTGGTGGGGCCGGGCAACATGTTCGTCGCCGAGGCCAAGCGCCAGCTCTTCGGGCGCGTGGGCATCGATCTGTTCGCCGGACCCACCGAGACCCTGGTGATCGCCAACGACTCGGCCGACGCCGAGATGTGCGCGATCGACCTGCTCGGGCAGGCCGAGCACGGCCCGACGTCCCCGGCGATCCTGCTGACCGACAGCGAGGCGCTGGCACGCGCGACGATGGCGGAGGTCGAGCGCCAGCTCGCGATCCTGCCGACCGCGCCGATCGCGCGCGTGTCGTGGGCCGAGCACGGCGAGGTCATCGTCTGCGACACCCGAGAGGAGCTGCTCGCCAAGGCCGACGAGCTCGCCTTCGAGCACGTGCAGGTGCTGACGCGCGACCCCGACTGGTTCCTCGCGAACATGACGAACTACGGCGCGCTGTTCCTCGGGCCGCGCACCAACGTCAGCTTCGGCGACAAGGTGATCGGCACCAACCACACGCTGCCCACCAAGCGCAACGCGCGCTACACCGGCGGGCTGTGGGTGGGCAAGTTCCTGAAGACCTGCACCTTCCAGCGCGTGACGAGCGACGCGGCCTCGGCCGCGATCGGCGAAGCCTGCTCGCGGCTGTGCCACATGGAGAACTTCGCGGGGCATGGCGAGCAGGCCAACCTGCGAGTGCGGCGATACGGCGGGCGGCCCGAGCTGCCCTGGTACCAGCCTGCGATGCCGACGTCGGACTGACCGCTCCGACGCCGGCGGGCGGCCTCACTCCAGCCCGAACCCCAGCTTCTTCAGCGAGTCCCGCAGCGTGTGGCGGCCGGTGAGGCTGTCGGGGCTGCGCACGCGCGAGGCCGACTGCGCGGACCACGCGACCTCGGTCATCCGCTGCGAGGCCTGGAAGGCGCGCATCGCGGGCTCGTAGCGCTCGACCTGGGCCGCCTCGGCGCTGGCGTCGTAGCGCTCGAGGTGCAGCACGGCCGGCTGCGGCAGGCGCGGCTTGACCTCGGCCGGGCGGGCCGGGTCGGGCCAGCCGATGCACAGGCCGAACACCGCGAACGCGTCGGGCGGCAGGCCGAGCACCTCGGCCACCTGCTCGGGG
>CAIUGQ010000646.1 GCA_903898725.1 uncultured Burkholderiales bacterium
CGGAAGTAGCCGAACACCCAGACCAGGTTGGGCACGCCGGTGAACATCGCGCCGCGCCAGCCGACGGTGGCGGCGAAGTCGAGCGGACGGCCGTCGATCTCGAACGGGATGTCGCCGAGCACGCTCAGCTCGAAGCCGGTCGCGGTGACGATCACGTCGGCCTCGAGCGACTCGCCCGACTTCAGCAGCACGCCGCTCGGGGTGAAGCGCTCGATCTCGTCGGTGACCACCGAGGCCTGGCCGGCGCGGATCGCCTTGAACAGGTCGGCATCGGGGATGAAGGCGATCCGCTGTCGCCACGGCCGGTAGCGCGGCGTGAAGTGCCGGTCGACGTCGACCGCGTCGCCGACCTGCGCGCGCACGTTGCCGAGCAGGTCCGCGGCGAGGCTGTCGGGGTCGGCGAACGCGCGGGCCTGCAGGGCCTTCTGGTCGAACAGGATCTTGCGGCGGACGATCTCGTGGATCCACTCGGGCGGCAGGTCGAGCTCGCGCAGCGTGTCGGCGAGCACGTTCGCGTTGCGGCCGGTGATGAACCAGGTCGGCGAGCGCTGCAGCATGGTCACGTGCGCGCAGTGGCCGGCCAGCGCAGGCACCAGCGTCGCGGCGGTCGCACCCGAGCCGATGACCACCACCCGCTTGCCGGTTGCATCGAAGTCCTCGGGCCAGTCCTGCGGATGCACGATGCGGCCGCCGAAGGTCTCCATGCCCGGCCACTTCGGCGTGTAGCCGGCCTGGTGCCGGTAGTAGCCCTGGCACATCCACAGGAAGCGGGTCTCGATGCTCAGCCGCTCGCCGGTGTCGAGCCGGCGCACGTCCAGCGTCCAGCGGCGCGTCGCCGACGACCAGCTCGCCCGCTCGATCGCATGACCGTAGCGGATCCGATCGCCCAGCCCGTTCTCGTCGATCACCTCGCCCATGTACTTGAGGATCTCTTCGGCGGTCGCGATCGGCGCGCCCATCCAGGGCTTGAAGCGGTAGCCGAAGGTGTAGAGATCGCTGTCGGAGCGGATGCCCGGATAGCGGTGGGTGACCCAGGTGCCGCCGAAGGTGTCCTTCGACTCGAGCACGAGAAAGCGCGTGCCGGGCGACTGGGTGGCGAGGTGCCAGGCGGCGCCGATGCCGGAGATGCCGGCGCCGACGACCACCACGTCGAGCAGGCCGGCGGATGCGGCGTCGGTGTCCGCGTCGGCGGAACGGGGGTCGAGCCTTGCGTTCATGTCGTCTCCTCGTCGGCCCGCCCAGGTGCGGCCGATCGGCACGGCGGCATCATCGCATCCCCGTGCCGTGCCGCGTGTCGGGGTGATCGCTGTGCGGAACACCCGCACCCCCGGATCGACCCGTTCAGGTGTCGATCCCTTGGGTGACCAGGAAGGCGCGCATGCGCGCACAAGCGAGTCCGGGGTCGCTCAGCAGGCCGGCACCGTCGGCGAGCCGGAACAGCTCGGCGAGGTGCACGACGCTGCGCGCCGACTGCTGCCCGCCGACCATCACGAAGTGGGACTGCAGCCCGTTGAGCCAGGCCAGGAACACCAGCCCGGTCTTGTAGAAGCGGGTGGGCGCACCGAAGACGTGGCGCGACAGCGGGACCGTCGGACCGAGGATCGCGTGGAAGGCCGCGACGTCGCCCCGGGCCAGCGCGCCGAGCGCGGCCGACGCCGCCGGCGCGATCGCATCGAAGATCCCGAGCAGCGCGTCCGAGTGGCCGTGCGCGTCGCCCGCGATCAGCTCGGCGAAGTCGAAGTCGTCGCCGGTGTACATCCGCACGCCCGGCGCGAGCCTGCGCCGCATCGCGATCTCGCGGTCCTTGTCGAGCAGCGAGACCTTCACGCCATCGATCTTCGCGGCGTTGCGGTTGATCACCTCGACCGCGACGTCCATCGCCTCGTCGAGCGCGTCATGCCCCCAGTAGCCGGCGAGCGCCGGATCGAACATGTCGCCCAGCCAGTGCAGGATCACCGGCTCGCGCACCTGCGACAGCAGCCGGTCGTAGACGAGGCCGTACTGGTCGGGCGAGCGCGCACATTCGGCGAGCGCGCGGCTCGCCATCACGATCAGCCGTCCGCCCAGCCCTTCGATCGCCTCGGCCTGGTGCTCGTAGGCCTCGATCACGTCGGCCACCGTCAGCCGCTCGCCGGGCACCAGATGGTCGGTGCCGCAGCCCGAGACCACGCGGGCACCCGGATGGTCCTTCGAGGCGTCGATCGAGCGGCGGATCAGCTCGAGCGAGGTCGGCCAGTCGAGGCCCATGCCGCGCTGCGCGGTGTCCATCGCCTCTGCCACGCCGAGCCCCAGGCGCCACAGCCGCCGGCGGCCGTCGAGCGTCGCGTCCCAGTCCACCGCGCTGCCGACCCAGGGGTCGAGCGTCGACAGCGGGTCGGCGACGACGTGCGCTGCGGCGTAGGCGATCCGGGAGAACGGCCCCGGTGCGGCATCGGGGTAGCCGCGCGGCGCCGACGTGGTGAAGCGCGCGAGCCGGCCGTCGGCGCCGGGCAGGGTGATCGTGGGCATGGCGCGGATCTTCCGGTCCGGACCTGCCAGCGTCAACCCGAGACCGACCGGTGCACGCGGAGCACCGACGCGCACACCAGCCGAACGGGCGGCGGCGCTGACCCGCAGGCCTTCACCCGGTCAGCCGAGCAGGCCCCACACCACGCGGGTCAGGGCGGGCACGTAGGTGATCACGAACAGCGCCACGATGGCGGCACCGAGTAGCGGCCACAGCGCGCGCGTGATCTCGCCGATGCCGGCGTGAGCAAGCTTCGCCGCGACGAACAGCGTGCCGCCCACCGGCGGCGTGTAGAGCGCGATCGCGAGATTGGCGGTCATCACCACGCCGAGGTGGACGAGGTCGATGCCGAAGCTCTTGGCCAGCGGCAGCAACAGCGGAACCGTCAGCAGCATCGCGGGAAGCGGCTCGATGAAGATGCCCAGCACCAGCAGTGCGACGTTGACCATCAGCAGGAACATCCACGGCTCGCTCGCGACCGCACGGATCCAGTCGGCCATCTGAGTGGCGACCTGTTCGACGGTCATCAGCCACGCCAGCGCGCCGGTGGCGCCGATCACCAGCATCACCGTCGCACTCGTCGCGAAGGCATTGACCAGCAGCCGCGGCAGATCGGCGACGCGCAGGTCGCGGTACAGCAGCAGCGAGACCGACAGGCCGTAGACGACCGCGACCGCGGCCGACTCGGTCGGCGTGAACAGACCCGACCAGATCCCGCCCACGATGATCACCGGCATCGCGAGCGCGGGCCCGGCTTCGCGGAACGCCGCGATCAGCACGCGTCCGGACGGACGGCCGTCGCCGGCATCGCAGCCATTGCGCCGGCCGTAGACCATGCACACGACAATCAGGCCCAACGCCGCGACGAGCGCAGGCACGAGGCCCGCCATCGAAAGCTGCCGCATCGAGACGCCGCTCATGAACGCGTACACGAGAAAGGGTATCGACAGCGGCATCAGCAGCGCGAGGGTGCCCGCGACCGCGAGGAGCGCCGCCGCGAAACCACGCGAGTAGCCTCGGGCGACCATCGCCGGGATCACCAGCGATCCGATCGCGGCGGTGTCGGCGATCGCCGACCCCGACACGCCGCCGAACATCAGGCACGACACCACGGTGACGACCCCCAGGCCGCCCGGCAGGAACCCCAGGAGCGCCCGCGCGAAGTCGACGATGCGCCGCCCCACGCCGCCAGCCGACAGGATCTCGCCCGCGAAGATGAAGAGCGGCACCGCGATCAGGATGAAGGGCTCGACCCCGCCTATGAAGGTCAGCGCGATCGTCTCGAACGGATGCGACAGGCCACCGGCGGCAATGGTGCCGAGCGTTGCCGCCAGCAGCGCGATCATCAGCGGCACGCCCCCTAGGGCGAGCAGGAAGAATCCCGCGAGCAGGATGCCGGCGATCATCGCGATGCTCCGGAGAGCGGGGGCTCGACAGCGCGGTCCTCGGCGCCAGCGGCCAGCGGGTCGGGTATCGAGAGCCGCGGCAGGCCGCGCGCGCTGCGCGCGAGGTCGCGGCAGACGAACACGAGCATCGCCGCGCAGCCGACCGGCATGCCCAGGTACTGGAGGGTCATCGGCACGCCGAGCACCGACAGCTCGTTGCCCCAGCCTGCGGCCGACAGCCGGGTGCCGTAGTACACGAGGAGCGCGAGCACGGCTGCGGTGAGCGTGCCCACCGCGAGATCGGCGACCCGGCGTGCACCGCCGTGCACCCCATCGATGAACTCGGTGATCGTCATCTGCGCGCCGCGGCGGGTCGCACTCGCACCGCCGAGGAAGGTCACCCACACCATCATCATCTCGGCCAGTTCGGTGACCGCGGCGAGGTCACGCCCGAACAGGTGCAGCAGGACGTTGACGAAGACCAGCGCGATCATCGTCGCGCCGATCACGACCACCGCCCAGTCGATCGCGTCGCCCAGCCGGCGCAGCGCCGGCGGCTCGGGCGGCACAGGCGGCAGCAGTCCCGCGACGCGGCGGGCCGCGGGGTACGAAGGCAGGCTCATTTGGCCGACATCGCCTTGCGGACAGCGTCGGCATCGGCCAGCAGCGCGTCGACGTCGGCGCCGTACTTCTCGCGCGCCCTCACATAGGTCGGCTGCACCGCCTCGCGGAAGGGCCCGAGCGCGGGCCGACCGATCTTCGCGCCTTTGGCCTGCATGTCAGCGATCTGCTGGGCCTCGGCGGCCGCCACCTCCTTGCGGCTGAATGCCGCAGCCTCGATCGCAGCGCGCTGAACCGCATCGCGGTCGGCCGCCGAGAGCCTCTGCCACGTCCTTTCGGAGACGGTGAGCGGAATCGGGCTGTAGACGTGCTGGGTCAGCGTGACGTTGGGCGCGACCTCGTAGAACTTGTTCGCGTGGATGGTGTCGATCGGGTTCTCCTGGCCCGCGACCGCGCCCTGCTGGATCGCGAGATACACCTCGGGCAGCGGCATGATCTGGACCGCGAAGCCCATCGACTCGAGCGTCCACCGCATCATCTCGTTGGGAAACGTGCGCAGCTTCCTGCCCTTCGCGTCTGCGGGCGTGAGCAGGGGATCGCGGGTGGTCATCGAGCGGAAGCCCGCCTCGAAGGTGGACAGGAAGCGGAAGCCCTTCTCGGGTCCCTTCGCGAACTGCGCCTGCAGCCACTTCGACTCGTCGTAGAGCTTCCAGCCCTGCTCGTAGGTCTCGACCATGTAGGGCAGCGCGGTGAGGTTCAGGGTCGGGATGTGCGTCGCGTAGCTGCCCGTGCCCGACACGGTGAAATCGATGCCGCCGAGCTGCAGCTGCTCGATGCCCTTCGGGTCGTTGGCGAGCTGACCGGCCGGATAGATCTGCAGCTTGTAGCGGCCCTGCGTGTACTGCGCGAGCCGCTCGCCGAACACTTCAGCGGACTTCTGGCGCAGCCCGCCGGGCTGGTCGGTGTGACTGAACTTCAGCACCGTCTGGGCGCCCGACTGGGCAGCCATCGCGGCTCCCAGGACAAACAATGCGGTCTTGAGCATGGTGATCATCGGTGTCTCCTCGGTGTCGTGATCGGGCGCGGGCTCAGGCGGCCCGATTCGCCCCGGATGGCCCGCCGTCCGGGGCGTGCCTGCGGCTCGGCGGCGACGCGAGGCCGATCCGCCGTTCTTCCCGGTGCGACCGGTAGATCGCCTCCTGGATGTCGATATTCAGCAGGTAGTCACGCCCCAGGTTCTCGGCGGGCGCCTCACCTCGGGCGAACGCCAGCACGTGCGCCTGCAGCGCGCGCACCGCGCCGCCCGCGAAGGTGTCCGGGCCACGGTCGTAGTGGTGCTCGTGCTCCGGTCCCCCGTGCCGCTTGAACCACAGACGGGCCTGTCCGTCGAGTCGCAGCACGCCCCCCGAGCCCTCCAGCCACATCTCGCCCATCGTGCGCCGCGGGTCGTCCGCGACATGGTCGTTGAGCCGGTTACCGTCGAAGAGTCCGGTTGCACCGCCCTCGAACTCGAAGATCACGTAGCCCGCGTCCTCGCCCGCGATCGCCGGATTGATCCGTCGCAGCCTCGCGGTGACGGCCACGACCTCGCCGAGCAGGAAGCGGAAGGTGTCGACGAAGTGGATTGCGGTCTCGTAGACGAGCAGCCTCGGCATCGACTGGAAATAGGGCTGCCGATCGAGGTAGGCGCGCGGCCCCTGGCCGTCACCGGGGCGCAGACGGAAGGCGATACCGTGCGGCGTCCCGAGCTCGCCAGCCCGCAGCAGCCGGTGCGCCTCGCGATACCAGGGTGCGAAGCGGAAGTTTTCGTGCACGACCAGCGGCACGCCTGCCGTCTCGGCTGCCTCGACGACCGCGAGCGCCTCGCCGGGCGTCGGCGCCAGCGCCTTCTGGCAGACGATCACCCGAGCGAAGCGTGCGGCCTCGCGCACCAGCTCGAGGTGGGTCGCGGGCGGTGTCACGATGTCGACGATGTCGGGCCGCAGCGCCTCGAGCATCCGGCGCGCGTCCGCGAAGACGGACAGGTCGTCGTGCGCGAGCGCAGCCTGCCGAAGCCGCTCCGGATCGCTGTCGCAGAGCCCGAGCAGTGTCGCGTCCGGCAGGGTGCGCCAGGCCTCGAGATGGAACCGGCTGAAGTAGCCGGTGCCGATCACCGCGACCGTCAGCGGCGGGCGTGTGCGCATGAGGGTCTCAGAGCCGCTCGAGCACCGCGTCGCGGATCGCGGCGGTGCCGTGTCCGCCGCCGATCTCGAACGGGCGCAGCCCGCCATCGGCGAAGGCGCCGTCGACTGCAGCCTCGATCGCGCGGGCGCCGCGCATGAGCCGGTCATCGTTGTGGCGTTCACCCAGCCAGTCGAGCATGAGGGCCGCCGACAGGAGCGCCGCGGTCGGGTTCGCCTTGCCCTGGCCGGCGATGTCGGGTGCGGAGCCGTGGCAGGGCTGGAACATGCCGTGTGCATCGCCGATGTCGGCCGAGGGCGCCATCCCCATGCCCCCGATCAGCCCCGCGGCGAGGTCGGAGAGGATGTCGCCGAACATGTTCTCGGTGACGAGTACATCGAAGGTCCACGGCCGACGCACGAAGTCGAGCGCCGTCGCATCGACGTAGTGATGGCCGCTCGAGATGCCGGGATGGCGGCGCGCGACCTCGTCGAAGACCCTGCGGAAAAAGGCCATCGACCGAAAGACGTTCGCCTTGTCGACGCAGGTCACGCTGCCGGGGCGGCCGCGCGCCTTGCGCCGGGTCGCGAGACGGAACGCGAAGTCGACCACCCGATCGGTCCCACCCCGGGTGATCACCATCGTGTCGCGTGCAACGGCATCGCCTTCGACGGTGCCGGTGTCGCGCGAGGCGAACAGGCCTTCGGTTGATTCCCGGATCAGCACGAAGTCGATGCCGGCGGCGCGCGGATCGGCGAGCGCACCAGGCATGCCGGGGATCGCGCGGGCCGGACGCACGCCCGCATAGAGGTCGAGTCCGACCCGCAGACTGAGTTGCGGTGCGATCTCGGTGCCGTCCGGATAGCGGATGTCGGGCCAGCCCATCGCTCCGAACAGGATCGCGTCCGCTTCGCGGGCCGCGGCGAAGGTCTCGTCGGGCAGCGCTGCGCCGCTGTCGCGGTAGTGGATTGCCCCGCCCGGGTGGGTCGAGGCGCGGAACGCGAAACCGTAGCGACTCGCGACACGTTCGAGCACCGGGCGGGTCGCATCGATCACATCGACGCCGATGCCATCGCCCGGCAGCACGGCGATCTCGTAGACATTGCGGGGGTCAGTAAGGGGCACGTCGTGTCCTGTCGGGGGTCAGACCTGTCTGAGCTGGAATCGCTCGATGATGGCAATCAGCTCGCGGCCGCCGCGTTCCCGATGCTCGCGGTGGAGCTCGCGTGCGGCCACGACGTCGCCGTCGCGGATGGCCTTCACGAGTGCGTCGTGCTCCTGCGTCGAGCGTTCGGGCCGGTCACGCAGCCGCAGCGTGAACATCCGCGCGCGATGGGCGCGGTCCCAGACGTTCTCGACCAGGGACTTCAGCAGCCGATTGCCGGACAGATCGATCAGGTGGCGATGGAAGCGCTCGTCGGCCTCGGCCCAGCGCGTCAGGTCATCACGCGCAAGAGCGTCGATCATGTCGCGAGTGGCCTGCTCCAGCGGCTCGAGCGCCGCTTGGTCGGGCCGACGTGCGGCGGCGAGCTCGGCGGCCGTCGCCTCGAGCGAGGTGAGGATCTGGTAGATGTCGCGCATGTCGGTCGCAGACAGCGGCAGCACGCGCATGCCATGACGCGGCACGACCTCGATCAGACCCTCGTTCTGCAGCCGGATCAGGGCTTCGCGGACCGGCGTGCGGCTCATGCCGAGCTCGAAAGCGAGCTCGAGCTCGAGCGCGCGGTGGCCGGGCGGCCATTCGTTGTCGAGGATGCGCATGCGGATCACCTCGTAGGCGCGATCGACCATCGAGGGCTGCGCGGCATCGACAGGGGTGCGGGACGAGGCGGTCATGGGCGTCTCAGAAATGCCAGTGCGCGAGAGGATGACCTGCGATCGGCAGGCGCACGCGCTGCAGTTCGGTGCCCAGCAGGCAGCCGAGCCAGGCCGTGCGCAGATCGGTGCCGCCAAAGGCGAGGCTGGAGATGTTCCGTAGCCGGCTCGAGCGGACCGCGTCCAGGTGCGTTCGGCTCATCGTTCCTGCCCGGTAGGCGGTCTCGACCTCATCAACATGTGCCGGGTCCGCATCCTCGATCACCACGGTCGCGGTGCCGTCGGGGGCGATCCGCAGGACGCGGTTCGACACGATGCTGGTGACCCAGGCCCCCCCCTCGACGTCGAAGCACAAGCCGTCGGGGTAGGTGCCGGTGCCGAACTGCGCCACCGGCTCGGCCGCGGCGAGCGAGCCGTCGGCACGCAGCGCGAGGCGGGACATCCGTCGTGCGAACGTCTCGTTCACGTAGAGGGACCCCCCGTCGGGATGGAGCGCGATCTCGTTGGCGTAGCCGAGACCGTCGGCGACGATGCGGGCCCCGCGACGGTCGTAGAGGACAACGAAGCCGTCACCGCCGTCCGCCCGGTAGCCGAGTGCGCGCGGGGAGCGACGGGTGCTGACGGTGATCCAGACCCGCCCCTCGCTGTCCTCGAACGCGAAGTTCGTGGGCGGCAGGTCGATGCCGTCGACACGCTCCAGGAAGGGCCGCACGACGCCGTCTCGGGTCAGGGTGTAGACGCCGCCGTCCGACTCACCCAGATGGCACACCAGGAAGCTGCCGTCGACTCGCAGGGCGATGCCATTGGGGCGCAGCGCGCCCCCGCCGGGCATCGGACCGGCATACAGGCGCTGCCCGCCGTTCGGCTCGAGGTGCATGACGCCGCCGCGCCAGTCGGACATGTACAGATCACCACGCTTGGTAGCAAGCACACACTCTGGCCGATTGAGGCCACGGCCCGTTGCCTCGATGGCGTCCAGTCCGATCTGCCCCACCGTGACGCCACCTGCCGCCAAGCCGTCGCCTCCTGGTTCCGCGTCGGCATCCGACGGCGGATTCTTCGTTCGATGCTGTAACGTATACGTTGTTGAACGAACGCGCAAGCGGTCTGCTCCGAAGTACCTGGCTCAACCGCGGCCGAACAGCGCCTGTACCGCCCGCCTGAGCCCCTCGTGACCGCCGCACCGGCATAGCTGCCCCTCGAGCAGCTCGAGCACCGCTCCGGGCTCCGGGCGCGGAACGGTCCGTAGCGCCCCGACGATCGCAACCGTCATGCCGGCACTGCAGTAGCCACACTGGACGGCCCCGGCGTCGGCCAACGCATGCAGTACCGTGACGCCGTCGCTGCCGAGGCCGTCGACCGTGGTGACCTCGGCGCCCTCGAGCCTCGATGCGAGCACCAGGCAAGATGGCACCGGCGCACCGTCGACCATCACCAGACACGCGCCGCAGCGACCGATCCCGCAACCGGGCTTGGGCCCGGTGACGGCGAGCGGGCCGCGCAGGAGCTCGAGCAGGCGCGCGTCGCCGGCGGCGTCGACCGCGACCGGGCGGCCGTCGAGCGAGAAGTGTCGGTTCACGGACCGCTCCCCTCACCGCTGCCTGCGGCCACCGAGCTTGCGCCCGACCCGGC
>CAIUGQ010000647.1 GCA_903898725.1 uncultured Burkholderiales bacterium
CGGCGCGCCGCCACGACGATCCGGCGCGCACGCGCTTCGCGGGCGTGCTCGCCGACGAGGTCGGCGGTCTCGCGGCACGGGTGGCCGCCGAGGGCGAGGGCACCGGCGCGGTGCCGACGCTCGCGCGCCGCCTGTCGCTGGTGCGGCGTGCCGAGGCCTTCGTGCACGCGAACGAGGAGGCGGCACCGACGGTCGCCGAGCTGTGCCGTGCGACGGGCGCATGCCGCAGGACGCTGCAGGCGTCGTTCGTCGACGTGCTCGGCATCGGCCCGTCGCGCTACCTGCGCGCGATGCGGCTCAACCGCGTGCGGGCCGACCTCAAGCACGACGCGGCGAGCGTGTCCGAGGTCGCGGTGCGCTGGGGCTTCTGGCACCTCGGTCGGTTCTCGGCCGACTACCGTGCGATGTTCGGCGAACTGCCCTCGGAGACCCGGGCCCGGGCGCGTGGCGTGGGTGCGGATGCCTCGGCTGCCGATTTCGGATAGCGCGCGCCCGACCGTGCCGCTACGGTCCGGGTACCGTCCCGAAGCCACCGCGCCGATGCCCACCCGCCGCCCGACCATCGCCGCCGCGCTTGTGCCCGTGCCCGCCTTCGCGCGCACGAGGCGGTTCGTGCTCGCGACCGTGCTCGTCGCGACCGGCGTCGCGCTCCCGGCCGCCGCACAGTCGCCGCCGCCGGCGACGGCCGCGGCCGCGGCATCGAAGCCGGCCACCGCCCGCAAGCCCGCCCCGCGCCCCGCGCCGCTCCCCCTCGAGACGCTGACCGTGCAGCCGCTCGAGCCCGCCGGTCCGAAGCGGCTCTACCTGTCCGACGTGGCCCTGCCGCACATCGTCGACGGCAAGCTGCACGTGATCGACGGCGACACGATGCGCTATCGCGGCCTCGTCGCCACCGGCTACGCGGGCCAGGCCACGCTGTCGGCCGACCGGCGCACCCTCTACGTCGCCACCAGCTACTACACGCGCCTGAGCCGCGGCGAGCGCACCGACGTCGTCGACGTGTACGACGCGGCCACGCTCGCGCACAGCCACGAGATCGTCGTGCCCCCGAAGCACGCGCAGGCGCTGAACTACAAGGGCCTGATCGCGGCCTCGTCCGACGACCGCTGGGTGTTCGTGCAGAACGCGACCCCCGCGGTGTCGGTCAGCGTCGTGGATGCGCGCGCGAAGGCCTTCGTGCAGGAGGTGGACACGCCCGGCTGCTGGACCGTGCAGCCGGTGCGGAGCCGCCCGAACGCGTTCGCCACGCTGTGCGGCGACGGCACGGTGCTGACGGTCACGCTGTCCGAGGACGGCAAGAACGCGACCCTGGCGCGCTCGGAGAAGCTCTTCGACCTCGAGCGCGACCCGCTCTTCGTGCATGCCGAAGCCGACGGCGACCTGCTGTGGTACGTGTCGTTCGCCGGCGTGCTGCACGCCGTCGACCTGTCGGGGCCGGTCGCGACCGCACGCGCCTGGCCGCTGGTGCGGGGCGAGCGCTTGCGCGAGGGCTGGCGCCCCGGCGGCTACCAGGTGACGGCGCTGCATCGGGCGAGCGGTCGGCTGTACGTCGGCATGCATCGCAAGGGCGGCGAGGGCTCGCACAAGAATCCGGCCGACCAGGTCTGGACCGTCGACACGACGACCCGCCGGGTGATCGGGCGGGCACCGGCCTCGGCCGCGATCTCGCTGGCCGTCAGCCAGGATGCGCGGCCGCTGCTGTTCGTCATCGACGGCCTGAAGAACGAGCTGGTGTCGCTCAATCCGGCGGCCGGGATGAAGGTCGTGAAGCGCATGCCGCAGGTGATGGAGACCGCGGTGATGATGGAGACGCACTGACGTGGGCGCGCTCGATCCGCTGCTGCACGCGGTGCTGGTCGCCGCGCTCGCGGCGCTCTGGCTGCACGCCGGCATCGCCAAGCTGCGCGACCTCGCGCGGCTCGAGGGCGTGATCGCGGACTACCGGTTGCTGCCCGACGCGCTCGTGCAGCCCGCTTCGCGGGCCCTGCCGGTGATCGAGCTGGCGGTCGCCGCCGGGCTCGTCGCCTCGCCGGCGCGCGAGGCGGCCGCGCTGGTCGCGGTGGTGCTGCTCGCGGTGTATGCGGCGGCGGTCGCGGTGAACCTGCGGCGCGGCCGGACCTCGATCGACTGCGGCTGCGGCGATGCGCCGCGCCCGATCCACGCCTGGCTGGTCGGGCGCAACGCGGTGCTCGCCGCGGCGTCGCTCGCGCTCCTCGTGCCGGTCGGTGCGCGGGCGCTCGGCTGGCTCGATGCACTGAACGCGGCGATGGCGCTCGTCGCGGTGGTCGGGCTCTACGCGACGCTCGAGCAGTGGCAGCACAATCGGCAGGCGATGCAGGCCGCGACCCGGATGGAGGAAGGCTGAATGGAGCAGGCACTGGTCGTCTCGAACGTCGTGCTGTGGATCGTCGTGCTCGTGCTGGTGGCGGTGGTGTTCGCGCTGGCGCGGCAGATCGGCGTGCTGCACGAGCGGATCGCGCCGATGGGCGCGCTGGTGATGGACCACGGGCCGGCGGTCGGCGACCTCGCGCCGGTGGTCGCGGCCCGCGCGCTCGACGGTCGTGCGCTGCAGGTGGGCGCGCCCGATGCGCGCCAGACGCTGCTGTTCTTCCTGTCGCCGAGCTGCCCCGTCTGCAAGAAGCTGCTGCCGGCGATCGAGTCGCTGGCACGCACCGAAGCCGCGCGGCTGCAGGTGGTGCTGGCGAGCGACGGCGACGATGCCGACACGCACCGCCGCTTCGTCGAGCGCCATGCGCTGCAGGCCTTCCCCTACCTGCTGTCGCAGCCCCTCGGCATGGCCTGGCGGGTCGGCAAGCTGCCGCACGCGGTGCTGATCGGCGCCGACGGCCGCGTCGCCGCGAAGGGGCTGGTCAACAGCCGCGAGCAGCTCGAGAGCCTGCTGCTCGCCGACGACCTCGGCGTCGCCTCGGTGCAGGAGTACGTCGCGCGGCGCGGCGCCGCACCCGCCGCCGGCGAGGTGCGCGCATGAGGTGGCTCGACCGGCTCTTCGAGCGCTCGGCGCGCGGGCTGGCCACGCGCAGCTCGCGCCGTGGCGCGCTCGCGCGGATCGGCCGCAGCGCGATCGGCGGCGCGATGCTGTTCC
The DNA here is from genome assembly GCA_903898725.1 of uncultured Burkholderiales bacterium. Lineage (GTDB taxonomy): Bacteria > Pseudomonadota > Gammaproteobacteria > Burkholderiales > Burkholderiaceae_E > UBA4615. The sequence continues at coordinate 3,104 of CAIUGQ010000647.1, forward strand.
CGGTGCTTCCGTTCGACCGCACCGCGCCGCACGCGCATGCCGCCGGCCCCACCGACGGCGACACCTCGAAGTGCGACTACTGGCGCTACTGCGCGTTCGACGGTTACCTCTGCTCGTGCTGCGGCGGCTCGCCGACCACCTGCCCGCCCGGGACCGAGGCGTCGACGGTCGCGTGGATCGGCACCTGCCGCAACCCGCGCGATGGCCGCGACTACCTGATCTCGTACAACGACTGTTGCGGCAAGACCTCCTGCGGCCGGTGCTTCTGCAACACCAACCACGGCGAGCGCCCCGGCTACGCGATGGGCATCCACAACGACGTCAACTGGTGCATGGCCAACACGACCTCGCAGATGTTCCACTGCACGACGGCGGTGGTGGTCGGGATCGCCCAGAAGGGGTGAGGGCGTGACGGGCCGTCCGCACGGGCGTTCCGCGCGTCGGGACGGCACGGTGCCGACTCGGTGGGCCCTGAGCGTCCGGGCGGTCGGCGCGGGCGCGCTCGCGGCGGCCGCGGGCGCGACGGGCGCCGCCGGCCTCGC